>CACEJY010000001.1 GCA_902559985.1 uncultured SAR116 cluster alpha proteobacterium
CTGCTTAGCAAAAACAATGAGTTGGGAAAACGCCATTGCGAGGATGATAATGATCGGATATAGCAATCAGACATGAGCAAAAATGACATCAAAAAAGTCGTCCTCGCCTATTCAGGCGGCCTTGATACCTCCGTCATTCTACGTTGGTTGCAAGACCATTACCGCGCCGAAGTGATTACCTTTACCGCTGATATTGGTCAAGGTGAGGATATTGAACCAGCGCGCGCCAAAGCCGAATTGCTCGGCATTAAAAATATCTACATTGAAGATTTGCGGGAAGAATTTGTCCGCGATTACGTGTTCCCAATGCTTCGGGCAAACCCGCTTTATGAAGGCGCTTATCTTCTTGGCACATCAATTGCCCGGCCATTGATTGCCAAACGCCAGATCGAAATTGCCCGTGATGTTGGCGCCGAGGCCGTATCACATGGAGCAACCGGCAAAGGCAATGATCAAGTAAGGTTCGAGCTGGCCTATTATGCCCAGCAGCCTGATATTCAAGTGATCGCGCCATGGCGTGAATGGGATCTCGGCAGCCGCACAAAACTGATAGCTTATGCCGAGGCTAACCAGATACCCATTCCAAAGGACAAGCGCGGCGAAGCCCCTTTCAGCGTTGATGCGAACCTGTTGCATATATCCGCCGAAGGCAAAGTTTTGGAAGATCCATGGGTGGCGCCTGAAGAATATGTATTCTCACGCAGCGTGTCGCCTGAACAGGCGCCCGACAAGCCAACCGAAATTGAAATCATGTTCGAATTAGGTGACCCTGTTGCTATCGATGGCAAGGCATTATCGCCTGCCAACCTGCTGACTGAATTAAATCGACTTGGCGGTCAAAACGGCATTGGCCGCCTTGATCTTGTGGAAAACCGGTTTGTTGGCATGAAGTCACGTGGGATTTATGAAACGCCAGGCGGCACAATACTACTAACTGCGCGCCGAGCAATGGAATCAATTACTCTCGACCGTGGTGCTATGCACACCAAGGACGAATTGATGCCGCGCTATGCCAAATTAGTTTATAACGGCTTCTGGTTTTCACCCGAGCGCGAAATGCTGCAAACAGCCATTGATAGCTGCCGCGGTGCAGTAAATGGTGTTGTACGAGTGAAACTATATAAAGGTAATGTCACCATAACAGGACGAAAATCACCAAATTCACTTTATAATGCTGATCTTGTAACCTTTGAAGAAGGTGCGATTGATTACGACCATAGCGATGCAAACGGATTTATCAGATTAAATGCGCTGCGGCTGAGGGTTAATAAAATGGTGCAGGATAAATAGGTATCATTAATGTTCGGACCAAGACGGTAAATTATTGCACAAATAAAAAAGCCGCCGCCCAATCTAGGGAGACGGCTTTCACGTCAAAGACGCGGTATTCTTATTCCTGAACTATAATTGCGCTGCAACATAATCCCAATTGACAAGATTCTCCAAGAAATTTGTCAGATAATCGGGACGTTTATTCCGAAAATCAATATAGTATGAATGTTCCCACACGTCACAACCAAGTAATGCTATTTGACCAAAACAGAGTGGGTTTACCCCATTTTCAGTTTTGGTTACGGCGAGCCTGCCATCACTATTTTTTACCAGCCAGCACCAGCCAGATCCGAACTGGCCGGCACCTGCGGCCTTGAAAGCATCCTTAAATGCATCAGTTGATCCAAATGAGTCAGTCAATGCGGCTTCAAGCTCACTCGGCATGGCGCGCCCCTTTGGTCCCATCATTTCCCAGAACTTCATGTGATTCCAATGCTGAGAGGCATTATTAAATATACCATTCTGAGCAACAGCATTTTTGTCGTAGGTCCCAGTGATGATATCCTCAAGTGCTTTTCCTTCCCATTCAGTGCCGGCAATCAGATTGTTCCCATTCACCACATAGGCGTTGTGATGCAAATCATGATGAAATTCAAGCGTTTCAGCGCTCATGCCAAGGTCTGCCAATGCATCATGCGCATAAGGTAGATCAGGTAGTTCAAATGCCATTTCGGCCTCCACAGTTTTGTCTTTGGTAGCTAGGTATCTACACAGATATAGTCATGATTCTACAAATGCCAAATAAAATTAACTGACAATCACTGCTAGCATGTTAATTTATCAATCACTAGCACCAATACAGTCGTCATTTTTGCATATTGATAAAGGATAAAAGCATGACCAGCCCCTCTAAACCCTTTATTGCACCTTTTCTAGATCACTATCCAGAAATTGACGACACTGCCTACATTGCCGAAACAGTAGCAATTGTTGGGGCGGTTCGTATCGGCTCAAATAGCAGCATTTGGCATCAGGTTACGTTGCGCGGGGACAACAATTTTATCACTATTGGTGAAGGAACGAATATTCAGGATAATAGCTGTGTGCACATCAGCAGCCGGGATTATCCAACGATCATTGGTAATTATGTAAGTATTGGTCATTGTGCGCTAGTTCATGCCTGTCATTTGCATAATCATGCTTTTGTAGGCATGGGGTCAATTGTAATGGATGGAGCAATCATTGAAACTGACAGCATGCTTGCCGCCGGTTCATTATTGACACCTCGCAAACATATTCCAGCTCGAGAATTGTGGGCTGGACGGCCGGCCCGCAAATTGCGTGATTTGAGCGATGGTGAAATTGCTGATAACCGCCAGATCGCACAACATTACATAGAGGTAGGACGCGCCCACCGATTAGGAGCTGCAGGCGGCCCTTTTGTTAATATGCACACGCACCCATTGCCTCCGCGCAATTAGGCTTGCGAAAGAAAATGGCTTACCGATTATATGATTACGCAAAGTATGGGTAATGATTGGTTCACAGAAGTCAGTCGGCACAATTTATTTCAGCCTAAAAGGCACGCAGCCGGCGGATCAAACTGGAAGTATCATTGCGACCGTATCCGCCGGCACTTATTTCGGCGTAATAGCCCGCAACAATTTCAGTAACTGGCAGTTCGGCTCCATTGCGCTTGGCCTCTTCAAGACAAATCCGCAAATCCTTGCGCATCCAGTCAACAGCAAAGCCAAAATCAAATTCACCTTTGACCATGGTTTCGCCGCGATTAACCATTTGCCATGATTGTGCCGCCCCGCCAGAAATCGCCTCAAGTAGCTTGTCGGTATCAAGGCCGACATTCATGGCAAAATTCAATCCTTCAGATAGGGCTTGCACAAGGCCCGCAATACAAATTTGATTTGCCATCTTGGCCTGCTGGCCTTTGCCAGCAGCGCCCATATGCACAACCCGCGCCCCGTAGCATTCCATCAACGGTAATGCTAGGGCAAAGGCAGTATCATCGCCGCCAACCATCACAGTTAATTTACCATTTTCGGCACCTGCCTGCCCACCCGAGACCGGGGCATCGAGTGTTCGAACCCCTAATGCCTTGCCAGCGTCATAGAGCTGACCTGCCACATCAGCTGAAACTGTACTATTATCAATGAAGACAGCACCACTTTTCATCGATGGAATTGCGCCATCTTCGCCAAGCGCCACCGACAGCACATCCGGGTCATCACCCACGCAGCAAAACACAAAATCGGCACCATCAGCCGCGACCGCCGGAGTATTTGCAACTGAACCACCATGCTGGGTGGCCCATGCCTCAGCTTTTGCTGCAGTTCGATTGAACACAGTTACCTCATGACCCGCCGAGGCGATATGGCCAGCCATCGGGTAGCCCATAACACCCATTCCCAAAAATGCAACTTTCGACATAAATAATTCCTTTTCTTAAATTACGAGCCACAGCCATGTGTAAAACGATGTTTACATTGCCAAAACACACATGTTCCAATTTGCCATAGCCATTTCTGTCAGCACGATTATACTAGCACGCGGTCGGCGGTGTAATACCCAGCGGCGGCCGAAATCATTATCAAATGCCACTTGCTAAAAACAAGGTAACCATACCGCATGACCGTATTATCAAGCCAGCATGAAATCGACATCCTAATTACCGAAGCCGAAATCGCCGCCCGAACTAATAATCTGGCGCGTCAAATTACCGACCATTATAAAGATACTGAACAGTTGATTGTAATTGGTCTTTTGCGAGGATCATTTGTATTTATCGCAGATCTTGCACGCCGCCTTGCACTGCCAGTTGAAGTGGATTTCATGACCGTTTCATCCTATGGCAATAATGCCATTTCTTCGCGTCAAGTTCGCATCATTCAGGATCTTGAAACCCAGATCAAAAATCGTGATGTTCTAATCGTTGAAGATATTGTGGATACCGGTCACACCTTATCACAAGTTCAAAAAATCCTGCTGACCCGTGCTCCAAAAAGCCTCTCAATATGCACCCTGTTAAATAAGCCATCACGCCGCGAAGTTGAGGTGGATGTTAATTGGGTCGGCTTTGATATTCCCGATGCGTTCGTGATTGGCTACGGAATTGATTATGCCCAGCAAGGCCGAAATTTACCCCATATTGGTGTCGTAAAGGGCGTGAAATAAACGCCGAGATAATGCCCTATCTTGATAACGATAGCTTTAAAGGAGCAGAGCACCTAATATCGTCCATGCTTACCTGATCTTTTAGCGTTAACCGGTATTGTCCAAACACCTTACCAATAAAAGCCTTGGCGAAAAGCGTCACGTTAACTTCGAACAATTCACACTTTGTCACAAAATGATGATAAGCAGCTTGGCCCACTAACGGTTTGGCCTATTATTACCTTCTTGTTAACGACCAAAATTAAAAGTTAACAATTCGAAAAGCCAGCAAATTTGAATAATTTTAAAACCCGCTGTTGATGCTTGCTTATGCGTTTACATCAACAACTAGGCGACCCTTTACCTTGCCAGCCAGAATATCAGCTCCAGCCGTTGGCACATCAGCAAGCCCTATAAGTGTCATCGCGGCTGCTAGCTGCGACTTTGGTAAATCGTTTGCCAAACGCTGCCAAGCCTGCATCCGGCGCGGATAAGGTGCCATAACCGAGTCAATGCCCAAAAGCGAAACACCACGAAGGATGAATGGAATAACTGTTGTTGGTAGATCAGCCCCGCCAGCCAATCCCACCGTGGCCACAGTACCGCTATATTTCATTTGGGCCAATGCGCGGGCCAGAATCACACTGCCCACAGAGTCAACACATCCTGCCCATTTTCCTGACTCCAAGGGCTTGCCAGCCCCTTCAATCATGTCTGCCCGATCAAGTATATCACTCGCACCAAGGCCACAGAGATAGGATTCGGTTTCTGGGCGCCCCGTTAACGCTGTCACCGAAAATCCCCGAGCGGCTAAAAGCGCTGTTGCAATCGATCCAACACCTCCGGCCGCACCAGTTACAAGAACTGGGCCGCTCTCAGGTGTAACGCCTGCATCCTCTAGAGCTAACACCGAAAGCATTGCAGTAAATCCAGCAGTGCCAATCGCCATCGCTTGCTGGCAATCCAGCCCACCAGCCAATGGCACCAGCCACTCAGCCTTTACCCTAGCAAACTGCGCATAACCGCCCCACCATGTCTCGCCAACACGCCACCCTGTCAAAACCACAAGATCGCCTGGCTTATAGCGCTCATCCGAACTACTTACTACTTCGCCAGCAAAATCAATGCCCGGAACATGCGGATATTCCCGCACTAACCGACCAAGGCCCGTCAAGCACTGGCCATCCTTGTAGTTAATTGTGGAATATTTCACTGCAACGAGAACATCACCGTCCGCTGGAAGGTCATCATGCTGCATATCAGTTAATTCATGACTAATTACATTTTTATCATCACGATGCACCATGAGGGCTTTGAAACTAGACATTGCAGACTCCTTAGTTTGAATTTTCATAATTTGGATAACACCTTTACCAGTTTTGAAATAGCCTAAAACCACACCAGTGATCATTCTGGTTTTGGCTAAAAGCAGGCGTTTAACACGAAACAAACAATCCGGAATCATAGCCTATTGCTAATAACATATAGTTTTTTGTGCGGCCGTATTCATGATAGTTAAAATGGCATAGCCAAATCTTTGGCAGCGCTTGGCAATATCACATTAGCGATATAGGCTGAATGGGATATAGATAAACATTTCTAGATGGACCATGACAAACGTAACAGCACCATCACCTCAAATCTTTGAACTCTTTTGGGCCATCCTCGGGATCATTGCCGTGGCGGTAACAGTGCCTGTGCCAGCTTGTGCCGATCAGAATGACCCTCAGCTTGATGATCTCTTTATTGCCCTTCAAGCCAGCCCATCAGAAACGCAAGCAGCGAATATAGAACTTGAAATCTGGACCAGATGGGGCGACCATCCTTATGACCCATTTGCAAACCAACAAATGAAAAAGGGCATTGAATTGATGAATTCTGGGCACCTAGGTGCTGCGGAGGACGTATTCAGCCGCATTATCAACAGTCATCCTGATTTTGCCGAAGCCTGGAACAAACGTGCCACAGTTCGGTTTTTTCGTGGTAATGACACTGGATCTGCGAGTGATATTCTGCAAGTGATCAAACTAGAGCCAAGGCATTTTGGGGCGCTTTCTGGACTAGGCATAATTCGAGTCCGCGCTGGTGATTTCGAGGGGGCTTTAAAGGCCTACAAAGCGGCCCAGCGCATGAACCCATATTTGCTACAAATTAGAGCAATCATTGATCAACTGGGCAAAAAGCTTAAAGGGCTCGCCCTTTAACAAGCGAGTTTAAAATAGAGTCGGTGATTCGGATGATTTAGTCTGTTACTGTGGAGACGGTCACCCAACCGAGTAACTGCGTGATAGCATAAAAAAATTATGCAATAAATGAATTGCGCAATGGTCTTGATAAATATTAGAGGCGGGAGATATGGAAAACGGTAACAACGACATAGTAATGAGACACTGTCCACATTGCGATTGTATTTGTCTTATATCAAAAACCGATATTGACTCTGCGCGGGCAGCAAACAAATTAGTGAGCATTTCCTGCCACCAATGCCATAAACAGTTTGCCATCGATGGCGAGCAAACAAAAGATAGAAGAATAGCCCGTCCAGCCGCCTTAGAATTTGTCACCTGCCCATCCTGCAAAAAACAAGTCACCCTGCCAGACCTTCCGCCAGATCGGTCGACCGTGGATCTGTTTTGCCCGTTTTGCGAGAGTAAAATTGACCATGATGGACAGATGTCAGAAGGCGAATCATCGCATGTGGCGGCCGTAAAGTCTGATCTGGGAAAAGCCGATCTCAACCCTGCGAGGGAGGCTAGCCCAAGTCCTAAATCACCAACAAATTATATGCCACTGTATGTTCTGTTCGTTCTCTGCCTTGGAGCTTACCTGTTTTGGGCCTTTGAAACTGGGCAGTTGCCAGTTGAAACGTTGCCTTTTGATCAGTGGCTCAAGATTTTGCAATAATTTCATAGCCCGGCTCTTCTGGTTCATCATTAGTCATGTCATCTGGAAAATCTGGAACCAGAATCTTGTTATCGCATGCCTCCTCTAACCGCTTAATAATATTTGGCGATCACTCTCGAGCGCCGAACCGAGTTTGCCCATCTTTAAAAATCTTAATTAATATGGGTGATATTTCTAACGGCACAATATATGCCGTAGCAATGTCTTGAAACAACCCAATATCCCTCAATACTAGGTCGTACCCATTACGGATTAAACTCCCCGCCAGCTTGCCGCCAACATTACCAAGCCCAACAAACCCAACCTTTTGCAATTTCACGGTCTCCATATTGCTGTATCTCAACAACGCAAATATCAAGCATCAACCTTAATATTGTGTGTTTGACACTAGCCTAGATATAGAACTTTTTGGAATGTAATAGAAATCTTCTAGAGCGTAACAACACGCATCGAGTTGGTGGTGCCAACAATGCCAAAAGGCATGCCCGCTACAATAACAACCTGCTGCCCAGTACCTGCCATGCCGCGTTTCCGAATTTCAAATATTGCCTCAGTAATCGCAGACTCAAAATCATCGCTATGGGCACTCGCCGCAGTATAGGTGCCCCAGAGCAAACATAATTTACGCCGCACTTCTAGATGCGGTGTCATCACCAGAAAAGGAATTGCAGGTCGCTCACGTGCAATCCGAACTGCGGTATTTCCAGAACTAGAAAAGGCGACCATGACCTTGGCCTCAACCGTTTCGGCAAGCCCTACACTAGTGCGTGCAACCGCGTGATATACACTTTTTTCAACTGGTAATTTACCGGGCCCTGACGTCGGATCAGACAGAATATGTGCCTCAGCAGAACTCACGATACGCGCCATAAATTCAACCGACTCAACAGGGTATTGACCAGCCGCCGTTTCCGCCGAGAGCATAACCGCGTCTGCCCCATCAAACACTGCACCAGCAACATCAGATGCTTCGGCTCTTGTAGGGGCGGGGGCGTCAATCATTGACTCCAGCATCTGCGTAGCAACTACGACTGGTTTGCCAACCAAGCGACACTTTGAAATAATGGTTTTCTGCCACCCGGGCAAGTGTTCTGGGGGCAGTTCAACACCAAGATCGCCCCGTGCAACCATAATCCCATCTGATGCAGCGATAATATCAGAAAGTTCCTTTAACGCTGCTGGCTTTTCAATTTTTGACATCAAGACAGCCCGCTTGCCAACAATTGTTCTGGCCGCAATAACATCGCTGGCGCGTTGCACAAAGGATAAAGCCACCCAATCAACACCCTTATCCAGCGCATAATTGAGATCGTCCAGATCTTTTGATGTTAGCGGATTAGTGTCCAGCGTCATATCAGGAAGGTTAACCCCTTTACGGCTTTTCAGCGGGCCACCAACTAGCACATCTGCAACAAATTTTTTGGTATCAACTGACACAACCCTGAAGACCAGCTTTCCATCATCCATCAACAAACGTGCACCCGGAAATATCGCCTTGAAAATTTCCTCATGCGGTAAGCCAACAATATTGGCATTTCCCTTTTTTGTATCTAGATCAAAAGTAATGCGCTCATCAGCCTTAACGATTGTGCCTTTGGCAATTTCGCCAACTCGAAATTTTGGACCTTGCAAATCTGCCAAAATACAGGTCGGTACGCCGGTTTTAGCCTCAAGAGCACGAATGGCATCAATGCGCAAACCTTGTTCTTCTCGAGTGCCATGCGAAAAATTTAATCGAAAAACATTTACGCCCGCAGCGGTAAGACTAGTCAACATCTCCGGGCTTGAGGAAACATTCCCCAGAGTTGCAACAATTTTTGTAGACCGAACCCGGTCAAGGATTTCAGCATTCATGGATATTTGTTTCTTTCCCTTCGCTCAAAATATGAGGCCAAAACAGACAGGGTGAAGGCCAGCGGAAGCACGTGGCACCATCGTGGAGAGTTTACGGCTGATTTCGATGAAAGCAAAGCAGCATCTGCCAGTTTTGAAAACTTTTAAAAACTAACAAAAAAGTTTTGCGGAAAGTGACTATTATGTGACAATTTGAGAAATGCCACGTTTACAGCCGACACTCTAAAATCGAAATCCGCTCAATTTTGACGTCGGTTAGGACGACTTTATTTACAACGGGAACTATCATGATGATTAAAGGCCTCATTGCCCCCATTCTCACACCTTTTGACGACACTCTAAACCTTGACCAATCGCTTTATAATAGTCTTGCCACACAACTGCTTGCAAATGGCGTTAGCGGTCTGGCGCCGTTCGGAACAACTGGCGAAGCCTTATCCGTTAGTCAAAGTGAACGCAAAGCCGCCCTTGAAGGTTTGGTGGCGGCGGGCGTTGACCCCGCGATAATGATTCCAGGCACAGGCCTTTGCAACCTTCCCGATACTATTGATCTGTGTCAGCACGCCGTTAGCCTTGGCTGTGCTGGGGTGATGGTGTTGCCAGCTTTCTATTTCAAGGGCATGAGTGATGATGGATTATATGACTATTATGCGCAATTGATTGCTGGTGTTAATGATCAGCGCTTGAAAATATATCTTTATCACATCCCACAGGTTTCGGGAGTTGGCCTTTCAATCGACCTTGTGCGCAAATTACATGCCCATTTTCCAAATGTCGTTGTTGGCATTAAAGACAGTTCCGGTGATTGGGACAACACCAAAGCCCTATTAGATATTGAAGGGTTAATTGTCTATCCAGGCTCTGAGTTACCAATTATAGAAGCAGTCCGCCAAGGTGCACCTGGATGTATTTCCGCCACTGCTAATTTGAACGGCACTGATATTGCTGAGGTTATTGATTTGTGCCTTGCTGGTAAATGGGATGAGGCCGAGGTCAAGCATAAAAAAGTGCGGGCTGTGCGGCTTATGTTTCAGGATTACGCCCCAATTCCAGCACAAAAGGCCCTTCTTGCACGGTCAACAGGCAATAGCACTTGGAGCAATCTTCGCCCACCAATGCGACCAATGGCCAAAGACAAGCTGGAGGCTCTGGCCGATAATCTCGCCAGCCAATTTGGCATGCAATTCTAACACGTAATATGCCGTGTGCTATGTCCCTTTGGATCACCATTGGTCATTTGTTTGTATTATCTAACGAGGTTTGTCGATGAAGCTTGCCCTCACCCTAACTGGCATTTGCCTACTGACTGCGGGCATTTCAGGTTTGTTCTGGTTTTTCATGCCCGGTTTTAGCAACGATTTTGAGTCGCCAAAAATCATCATGGTAAAAGCCACGCTTGAAAACCGCTGTAAAGTAATTGATGAAACATTTGTTGCCGAGGCACCAGATCAAGGACGTCGGGCGCCATTTCGTGATGGAATTGCGATAATGCGGCTTCCCGAGGGGGCAAAGATTCAACTGGCGGTCTCAAGCGCTTACCCAGCCTTCAGATATGATGGTGCGCCACAACCAGTCGCCCCGAATGTAACGCTGGTTGCCGACTGCAGTGTATCACCCCGACTGAGATCAATTTTTGGGTCGATGAAAGAAACATTCAAGCAATAATCAACACATTGCTTAAGGCCCAAAAAGTTTGTAATCAAATTACCTTGGCATTGCGCAAGGTGGCAATCTCTTCTGGCGACATGTCAGCCCATTCAGCGATGACCTGATCGCTATGTTCACCGAGCCGCGGCGGCGCAGCACGGTATTGTGCCGGGGTCAAACTAAGTTTAGCGGCGAAGGCAGTGGTTGAAATCTTACTGCCATCTTTACGCCATTGATCAATTCTGGCACCGCGTGCCTGAACATGCCGGTCCGCAAACACCTCAGAAATATTATTAATTGGGCCACAAGAAACACCAGCAGCCTCTAATGTTTCAATAAGCTGTTGGCGATCCATCTTTAAAATAATATCAGCAAGGATTGCATCCAGTTGTTCACGGTTTTTGATACGCGTCTCATTAGTTGCAAAGTCAGCATGATCAGCCAGATCGGGAACAGCCAATGCCGCTGTCAAACGAATAAATTGTTTGTCATTCCCGCAGGCAACAATCACAAACCCATCACGCGCCCGATAAACGGTATAGGGAACAACACTTGGATGGCTGTTACCCATGCGGCCTGGACACACCTCCGCGTTTAACCAATTTGCAGATTGATTCGCTAGCATTGAGATTTGACTATCGAGAAGCGCGCAATCAATATGCTGGCCCTTGCCAGTTCGAGCACGATAATGAAGCGCCGCTAGAGCGGCATTAGCGGCGAACATGCCGGTAAACAAATCACATACAGCAACTCCAACTTTCATTGGCGCACTGCCCGGGCTGCCATCAGGCTGGCCTGTAATGCTCATCAGCCCGCCCATGCCCTGTATCAAAAAATCATATCCTGATCTGTGCGAATAGGGCCCTGTTTGACCAAAACCCGTAATTGAACAATAAATGATTCCTGGATTAATGGCGGCAATTGACACGTAATCCAGACCATATTTCTTTAATCCGCCCGGTTTGAAATTTTCAATTATTATATCAGCCTTTTGGGCCAGCTTCCGCACAAGATCGGCGCCACCCTCGGTTGAAAAGTCAATTGTAACGGATCGCTTGTTACGATTACAGGCGGAAAAATAAGCGGCAGAATCACGACTGCCATCAGCATTCTGGGAAAAAGGCGGGCCCCATTTACGTGTATCATCTCCACCATCCGGATTTTCTACCTTCACCACATCCGCACCAAGATCCGCAAACATCTGTGCCGCATAAGGCCCAGCCAAAATCCGACTTAGGTCCAACACTTTTAATCCAGCAAGCGCCATCGGGGTTTCGTGATCTGTCATTATCTGTCCTGCTATAATAGTTCCGCTGCCAAAGTTAGATTGCCTGACCCGCTAAAATAGGTGATTTTCAATTTACAGCCTATGGGAAAATTGGCAGGCTTACCATTCGCAACTTTCATAGATTTTGCAGTGCCACTCGCCCTGCTTTCACTCACCCAGATGGACAGATCATGGATTTTTCACTCAGCGCTGAACAACAAATGCTTCAGGAGACGGCACGCCGCTTTGCGCAAGCAGAACTGCCCGCTCATGCCACAGATATTGAAAATAACAACGCGCCGCCAAATCTGGTTCTTCGCAAACGCTTCGCCGAAATGGGCTTTATGGGCATCAATTTACCATCTGCCTATGGTGGGGCTGGGCTTGGGCATTTCGAGGCTGTATTGATTTTGGAAGAGCTAGCAAAAATTTCTGTCGCGGTCGCGTTTCCTGTTTTTGAAGCCAGTTTTGGGCCGGCCCTTGCAATTGCACATTTTGCGCCAAAAGCATTACAACAACGTATTCTTCCACAAGTCTGTTCAGGTGAAATGGTAGTTGCCATTTCCATGTCCGAACCAAATGCCGGGACGGCGCTGACCGACCTTAAAACCAGAGGCAAGCTAAGTGGTGATAAAATCATACTAAATGGCAGCAAACGCTGGTGCTCCGGCGGTGGTCATGCTGATGCCTATGTTGTTTATTGCCGCCTGTCTAATGATCCGGGAGCCAAGGGTATTGGCGCAGTATTGGTAGAAAAAGGTAGCCAGGGGTTTACCTTCGGAGCCCCAGAGTCACATATGGGCTGGCGCGGCATTGCCAGTGCCGATATGTTTTTTGATAATGTTGAAGTACCTGTCGAAAATATTATTGTTCCAGCGGGAGGCTTTAAAAAGCTGATGGAAGCCTTTGACCTAGAGCGCTGCGGCAATACTACTATGAGTCTTGCGTGCGGTCAGTCCGCCTTTGATTATGCGCTTGATTATGTGCAAGAGCGCGAACAATTCGGCAAACCAATAATTGAATTTCAAGCCGTACAATTGCAGATTGCCCAGATGAAAATGAAGCTAGATGCGGCGAGGCTTCTTTTGTATCGAGCAGTCAATAATGCTGAACAGTCCCTGCCATCGATTGCAGATAGCTCAATCGCAAAATGCTATGCCAATGAAATTGCACGTGAGGTTGCCGGAGCTGCAGTACAATTGATGGGCGGTTATGGCTATTCAAAATCCTATCCAATGGAGCAGAAAATGCGTGATGCCTGGGGGTGGGGCATTGCTGGTGGGTCGATTGACATCCAAAAGGTAAATATTGCCGCTGCTCTTACTGGAAAAAGGTTTAACCAGAGAGGTTAGCCGTTACCCCTTCCATATTTTGCCAAGAATATTCACCCAATTTGCATGGCATAATTTAGTCATCAGCGCATTGTCATATCCATGGGCGCGCATGGCCTCACGCAGGGCTGGTAAACCGGCGGCATTGCCAATGCCATGGGGCACTGTAGTGCCATCAAAGTCTGAACCAAGCCCTACTCTATCCTCCCCTAGATAGGCAAGCAAATGATCAAGATGGCGAAGCATGACGTCAAAACCAGTATCAGCCTGCATGCGGCCATCTGGGCGTAAAAAGGCGACCGCAAAATTTAGCCCCACCATCCCATCACTTTCGGCAATCGCCGCAAGCTGCCGGTCTGTCAGGTTGCGTGCATGTGGGCTAATTGCGTAGGCGTTCGAGTGAGTGGCAACAAGTGGGGCGGATGATTGTTTGGCAACATCCCAAAAACCGGCTTCATTCAAATGCGATAGATCAATAAGAATACCATTATCGTCACAATATTGGACCAGTCTTTTACCATCCTCACTAAGGCCCGGACCAATATCACCATTGCTTGGAAAGCGAAATGGCACACCATGTCCAAATCGGTTTGGCCGGCTCCATAACGGACCAATTGATCGCAAGCCAGCACGCTGAAACATATCCAGGTTATAAAAATCACGATCAATCGGCTCAGCACCTTCAATGTGCATAATAGCGGCAATTTTGTTCTGTTTAAGACAGGATTGTAGCATCGCCGCGTTGGTGCAGATCGTCACGTAGCCAGCTTGTTCCATCCGATGCAGAATTGCCGCCTGTGCGATAGCAATCGGAAGGGCCTCATCTACAGAGATTTCCGGAGGCAAGGGTAAATCATATTTTGGCAGATTCATCTGCGAGTTCTTACTATCCAGATCGATGGGCGATGGTACCCAGATAGCAAAAAACCCACCCCCAAAACCACCTTTGCGCATCTTATCCATATCGAGATGGCCCGGCATTTCACCTGCAAAAACATCAAGATTAATAGACCCACCCGAGCACAAGCCTGATTTACATAAAAGCGATAGAATGTCGTTATGCCCATCAAAAATAAGTGGGGTTCTTAGTACAGGTTTCATCCTTAAAGCTCTCTCGGTCTCTAGAGTTTGCCAGTAATCACATAATTTAATATTGCAGCGACCTGGTCAGCAGTTTCAACCGTCGCAAGAGCTGCGCCATCAACTTCTTTCAGGGCATGCTGATGATCGCTGCCATGCATGATTACCAATGCCTTGCCAAGGGCCGCCGCATAACCGGCATCAAAAGCAGCATTCCATTGCTTATATTTTTCTCCAAAACGTACCACAACAACATCAGCGCGGGAGAGCGCGGTACGGGTGCGAATGGCATTAAGTTTGGCCCCTTTATGATCATGCCAGAATTTATCCGGTTCGTCCCCCATGATTGCAACCCCGCAATCATCGGATGCGCCGTGGTCGGTTACCGGACCGAGAAAGGTAATGTCAAGTTGCTGTTTTTTGCAAGCAGCGGCCACTTCCTCTCGCCAATCTGTGTGAATTTCACCTGATAGATAGACTGTTAATTTCATCTCTTACCTCTTTCTTCGATTGTTTTTATCGGCAACAGCGCCCCTAGCAAGCCCCTATTTAGGACGAATGCGCGCACCGGTTTTAGTCTCATATTCAAGTGCAACAAGGCTCATATCAGCAGTATCACCATGGGTGTGCATAGCATCTTGAAGCTCAGCAAATGCCACCTCGCCAAGGGGCATTTTCTGGGCAAGGCCAGCCGCCATGTCAAGCGCCAATCCGGCGTCTTTTTCCATCAATGCCATTGAAAAACCCTGATGCATTTTCCCTGATAGAATATTATCCGGTAGAGTAATCTCGGTTGCATAATTGCGGCCGGAACTTTTTTGCAAAATATCAACAGCCCGTTCCGCATCCACACCGACATTTATCAACAAAGACACCACTTCGAAACTGGCCATACGGCAAATAAGGTTCAGCAAATTGTTACCTGCCTTTAACGCGTGGCCAGCGCCAACTGGTCCAGCGTGGAAGATATTGCTGCTAATAACCTTTAAAGTGGGCAGAATCTGTTCATAGAGCTTATCCTCACCACCAACCATGATGGCAATGGTTCCTTCGCGGGCACCACGAGGACCACCGCTAACCGGCGCATCAACAAATATCACACCGGCCTTGGCAAGGCGAGCGGCCTGGTCCCGGCTTATTGCCGGGTCGCCAGATGTCATATCAACAAAAATCTGTCCTGGTTTTAAATCGCGAGAAATGCCTGCGTCGCCGAAAAGCACTGTTTCCGTCACTGCAGATGTAGGCAGACAGGCAAAAATAATGTCGCAGGATTTGCAGAGCTCTAATGAACTTTTTGCAGCAATTGCACCTTTTTCAATAAACGGGGCCAATTTAATGCTGTCGGGGTCGTAGACCATTAATGGCAGTCCGTCAATTTTTGGCCTTGTTAAGCGCATCGCAATGGCGCTACCCATGTTCCCGAGGCCAATAAAGCCAATTTTCCCCTTTCTTTCCCATGTCGAGAGAGTTTTTTTGTCAATCACGTCATTATGCTCCCCAAAATAAAAGATAGTCGGTCCTTTTTGCAAAAGAGATAAGATAACAAAAGAATATCAAGCATCATGCGAAGCGATTTATAGTTATTCGCTGATCCAAAACCACAAAATCGGTCGCATCTAATTTGCCAATTTCCCAAAAAAACTGGTAATTATTTGCAAACTCAAATGTTAAACCGCTACCATGTTACATAACTTATATTCAGCCATTTGCTCCCAAAAATAAACATCACTGATCGAATTTCTTACATGAAAAAAAATACGCGGCAGTCAAAATCAAAATTTTATGCCCCACTCGCTGTTCTTGTTTTTTGTCTCACCATGATTGCTGTCAGCCGCGGCATGGGCGAAACCTATGGTGTTTTTCTCTTACCCATCAGCGAAACCTTTCAATGGAACCGAGCAAGTGTGACATCAGTATTTTCGATTTACATGGTATCATTTGGCCTTGGTTCATTCTTGTCAGGCATTGTGTTTGACCGGCTTGGCCCAAAATTCAATTACATCATTGGCCTCTTGATGCTGGCAAGTTGTTACGGCTTTGCGGGTCGATTGGAGTCTTTGCTAGCCTTTTGCCTAGTTGTTGGGGTGTGCGGGGGCGTTGGAAGTGCATTAGTCGGCATTGTGCCAACTCAAAGCTTAATTGCGCGCTGGTTCAAGCAGCGGCGAGCAGCGGCAATGTCAATCGCTTATTCCGGGCAGGGCCTTGGTGTCATGCTTTTGGCTCCGGCCGCTCAGATAGCGATTGATGCATATGGTTGGAAGGGGGCTTACGAGCTTGTGAGCTTGGGTTTTATCGGTTGTTTTACAATAATTTTACTAATGCCGTGGCGGCGCATTGCAAACGGGGCCATTACGCCTGCCGCCAGTCCATTGGCAAAAGATCGAGCCCTACAGAACAAGGTTTTTGATCAAAACATCAAACCAGCCATCAAAGAATTATCACTGCGGGAGGCTATAAGGCGTCCGGAATTTTGGGGATTTTTTACTATTTTTGGCGCAACAGCCATCGCAGTTTTTGGTATTTCACTTCAAACTGTTGCATATCTTATCGATCAAGGCTTCGAGCCGGTTTTTGCAGCATTTTCATTTGGCCTGATTGGAATGCTGACTATTGCGGGCATTGCAATCACTGGCATTCTCGCAGATCGGTTTCCACGGCATATTATTGCCACTTGCAGTTACGGCCTTACAGTGCTCGGTGTCATCGCTTTAGCTTGCTTACAGGTCCACCAAAGCAAGATTCTTTTGGCAATTTTCATTGTTTGTTTTGGGCTTTCGGCTGGAGCTCGCGGCCCCATAATCACCACTCAAATGGCTGAGCTTTTTGCAGGACGCGGGTTAGCCTCTATTTTTGGAGCTACTGGTGTTGGGAATGGATGCGGTGCCGCAATTGGTGCTTTTTTGGCCGGGCTTAGCTACGACATTACGGGAGGTTACTCTTTAGGGTTTTTTGTCAGCTTGATATTCCTTTGCATCGGAATGTCAATGTTTTGGGTGATTCCAGGCATCAAGAACAACAGAATCAAATAATTTTTGTAATTTTCATAAATATCTGATTGGGTTTTCAAAGAGACAGTAAAATAGGAAACAAAATGGCTGATGACCCCAATGATGAAAAGGCACTTCACGGAATAAAGGTGCTTGATTTAACCAGATTTCTATCGGGCCCACAAACGACCCTTTTTTTGGCTGCACTGGGGGCAGAAGTTGTTAAAATTGATGACCCCAAACTGGGTGATCCTGTCGCAAATTCACCACCATTTTTTGGCAAGAATGGTGTGTCAATGTCACAAAATTCAGCGACCGACGTGGGCATCGCGTACTTAAAGCGAGCAAGATCAAAAAAATCCATTGAATTAGACCTAAAGAATGCCCAAGACCTCGATCTATTCAAAAAATTAGTCAAAAAGGCAGATATTATTGTTGAGAATTTTAGATTTGGAGTTACGCAACGGCTCGGTATTGATTACGAGCATTTAAAATCAATTAATCCAACTATAATTTATTGCTCAATCACTGGTTACGGAACCACAGGACCCGCTGCAAACAAAAAGGCTTTTGACGCAACTGTCCAAGCAGCAGCCGGATTAATGAGCGTGACTGGCGACCCCGAGGGCCCATCAATGAAAATTGGCTCATCAATGGGCGACACGATTGCAGGCACATTCGCTTTTTCTGCTATTTTAGCGAGTTTGCTGCGGCGCGCAAAGACTGGCGATGGCGAATTCATAGATGTTTCAATGACAGATTGCTTGATAGCTTTGCTTTATGATGAGCCTTGGGATTGTTATGACACATTGGGGCTAAGCAAAAGACAAGGAAATCGTATAATGCGATTTTCACCCTTCAATTGCTATCGAGCAAAGGACGGTGAGGTCGTCCTGGGTGCGGCTTCAGAAAAAGAATGGGATGATATCCTTGAAATGATTGATCAGGAGGACATCAAATATTTCAGCAAGCTCTCAAGTGTCAGCGACCGTATTCAAAACAACCAAGAAGTTGATGCATTGATGAGTGCTTGGACATCTAAGCATAGCGTCAGAGAAATAGTGGATTTATGTGATGCCTATGGAGTTTCGTGCAGTCCAGTTAATGACGCTTCAAAAATATTGGATTGGGAACAGGTTGTGTTACGAAACATTCTTACTCCGGTACAACACTCTCATTTTTCAAGCAAGAGCGGGCCGTTGGCAGCAAACTTTCCGGTCAAATTTTCAAAGTCTGAAGTATCGTTAAAGAAACCAGCACCAAAGCCAAACGAACACTTTGAGGAAATTATGAAAACGTGGCTCGGTGGTGAAATCAACTAAGGTTTAATTAAACTTAAAAAAACATGAAAGGGGAGCATCATGACTCAAAAACCGATAGTCAAGATGTATTCAGACTTCAAGAGCCCATATGCATATATCGCTTTTAAGCCTGGAATGGAACTCACCAAAAAATACAATGTTGATATTAAATGGCGACCATTTCAGTTACGCCTCAAAGGCAAAGGGCAAAGAAGCATTTATTCTGAATGGAAAGTAAAATATTCTTACATGGATGCAAGGCGTCATGCGAACCGGCTTTACGATAAACAAATGCTTAGAGGCCCGCTCAAAATTTTTGACACCACCCCCGCTCTGATTGGGAGTCTATTTGCCGAAAAGAATAACCTGCTGCATAGCTATTGTACGAACGTTTTCGAGTCATTTTTCAAACGAGAGTTTGCCGCGGATGACTGTAATGAGGTGGCAGAATTATTGGAGACGCTTGGTTTGTCAAAGGATGAGTATCTTGACTTTTTGTCAAACGAAGGCAAGACACTTTTTGAACGCTGTCTTGAGGAAGCATCCGAGGATCAGATTTTTGGAGTTCCGATATTTGTGTTCAATGGAGAACAGTTCTGGGGAGCCGATAGGATTTGGTTGCTTAAAGAGAGATTAACTGAGGCAGGCCTGACCAAAAGTAGTGAAAAATGAGTCGTAATAAAACAACTCTGTTTTTTTGGCCAACGCCAAACTGTTACAAAGTCAGCATCCTATTAGAAGAGCTCGAGCTGGAGTATGAAGTGCACCCTGTTCACATCGGAAAAGGTGAACAGTTTGATCATGAGTTCCTAGAAATTAGTCCACACAGCAAAGTTCCTGCTCTTAGAGAAGATACTGCTAATGGGAAAACACAAACAATATTCGAGTCTGGGGCTATTATGCTGTATTTAGCAGAAAAACATAACCAGTTACTTGGTGGCAAAAAAACAAACAAGCTGTCAGTAATTCAATGGCTAATGTTTCAGATGGCTAATATTGGCCCTATGCTTGGTCAGGCACATCATTTTAGGCATTACGCTAATGAGAATATTCAGTATGCAATCAATCGATATACGAATGAAGCTTCAAAAATATACGCTGTGCTCGATGCGCAGCTTGGAAAATCACAGTATATTGCGGGGGAGGATTACAGTATCGCTGATATTGCAATTTACCCTTGGTTAAGACCACAAAAAATGCAAGGTCAAAACATATCCCATCACCCCAATATTCAGCGATGGTATAATACAATGCGGGCACGACCCGCAATAAAGCGCGGACTTTTGGTGATGCATGAAAAAGTTAGCAACATTAGAAAGAAACCAGTTGGTGACGCATGGAAAACTTTATTTGACCGTCAGTCAAAATAACCAACCCTAAAAAAGAAATGACCATGCCATGACAAAAATGCTTTCCAAATACCGTGTACTCGATATCACTCAGTTTGTTGCCGGGCCAACGTCATCCCGAATAATGGCTGAGCTCGGCGCTGATGTAATCAAGGTTGAACTGTTTCCTACTGGTGATCATGCGCGACGATCCGGCCTTCAAGCCAAGAACAAAAACATTAAACAATGCACTCAAAGCACTTATTTTGCACAGCACAATCACTCGAAGCGGAGCATTGCAATAAACTTAAAATCAGAAAAAGGGCAATCAATTATAAAACAACTAGTAGGGCAATCCGATGTATTAATCGAAAATTTTGCACCAGGCGTTATTGGCCGCATGGGTCTGTCATATGACGAGGTAAAAGCAGTGAATCCAGAAATAATCATGTGTTCAATTTCTTTTGCTGGCCAACGGGGACCACTCTCAAAGGAGCCTGGATTCGATTACATGGCTGCCGCTTACGCCGGTATTACTGAGATGGTTGGGGAGAGTGATCGCCCTCCAAGTCAAGTGAGCATGGCAGTTGGAGACAGTGCCACTGGAATATCTGCCGCAATGGCTGTAATGGCCGCCTTGTTACACCGTGAACATACAGGCGAAGGTCAATATATAGACTGCTCACTCTTAGATACTTACCTTCAGATGCATGAGGATTATATTCCGCGAGTTGGCATACGAGGTGAGGCCGCTTTGCCAAAGCGCTCAGGCTCACAACATCCTAATGGCGGCCCAACAGGCATTTTTGACTGTAGCGACGGTACTTTCATACAAATGATGGTAATGCCATACCAATGGCCTAGACTTACAGAAGCAATTCAAATGCCCGAATTAATGAATGACCCAAGATTTGACTCGCCACGGCAACGCCGAGAAAACAAGTTTGATTTGCAAATTATAATTGAAAAGTGGATGAAAAGCATTGGTTGCCGTGACAAGATTCTTGAAATTCTGAGGAAGACACGGGTGCCAGTTGCACCAGTATTGACGTTACAAGAGGCAATTTCACATCCCCACGCGACTAAGCGAGGAGCAATACGTCATCTAGATGATCCATTTATTGGTAAATTTCCAATACCGGGGCAGCCGCCTCTTTTTTCCGAGTGGTCCTACAGCAAGAGGCTCAAGGCACCTCTATTGGGTGAACACAATGAAGAGGTGCTCACAACTATTTGCGGAATGGAAAAAGAAGAAATATCAGAACTTATCAAGGATGGTGTAATCGTCTCAGACCCAACACTCCGTAACTCTTCGCATGAATAAATTTTGCCTATTATAGTACCAAAATAGTTATTTTTTTGCTCCTGTCAGACGACGCATTACTGGCGAAGCAATTTGATCGGAGATATGGAAATCCCATAATGCCGATTTTTCACCAGAGACAAAGTCCTCAAAGGCTGCATCTAACTCTTCAAGATTGGTAAAGCTAACGCCGCCAAGACCAAAGCCACGTGCCACACTGGCGAGATCAGTTTGTCCAAAAGTCGCACCGGTTTCATCGTGCCCATCAACGCGTAGTTTATGAATTTCTGATCCATAGGCTGCGTCATTCATCACGATCATCAACAATTTGATTCCATGCCGCTTTATAGTTTCAAGCTCTTGTGCATGCATCAAAAAACCACCATCACCATCAATCAATACAACCTGTGTTTCAGGGCGGGCAGCTGCAACACCAATGGCATAGGATAACCCGTTTCCAATTGCGCCAAATTCTCGAATGGTCAAAAACGCATCAGCCGAACGGCCCGTCATATGAGCCGCGTAATAAGAACAATGACCAGAAGAATTCACCATAAACCAGTCTTTGGGCAATTTTTGATCCAGCGCCTTGATCATCTGGCGCGGGTCAATCACATCAGGCGCTACCTGAAATGGCAGTGCATCGGGATATTCGGCAGCTTCCTGCTGCGCTGCCAATTCATCGCGCCATTCATGGCTACCTGAAGAGCAATCCTTGATATTACCAAGAGCGTTCAAAATTGCATCAACACCAATTTTGGCATCCGCGCAAAGATGATGATGTGCTGCCACACGACCTTGCTGATAAATGATAGGGTGCGTGTCAATATGCAGTATCTTAGCATTAGGATATAACCGGCCCGCGTCGGCAGAATGTGATGCGAGGCTCGTGCCGACAGCAATCACCAGGTCAGACTCCAGGCAAGCCTTGCGCGCCGTATCAGAGGCGAAACCACCAACGACATTCAAGGAATGGATTGAGCGATGAAAAAGACCACGGGCTGGTAAACTCGTCAAAAGCACCGCGCCAATTTTATCGGCAAGGCGTATACAGGACGGGCCCGCATCGGCCAGCACGGCGCCTCGCCCTCCAATCAACACTGGCCTTTTTGCCTGCGCTACCAAAGCCGTTACGGCATCCACAACTCCCGGATCAGGAAATACCTTTCCGGCAGATGGAACGAAATCAGACGCCGCTTCAATAGTAAAATTAAGATTACCCCACTCACTTTCCTGTAGATCAAAAGGCATCCCAATCACAACTGGAATGCCACTCATTTGGGTGCGGGAAAACGCATCCTGAATCTGACGGGTGACCCGAGGCTTATGCAAAATCCTTACATACTCGGCGCCACAAGCCGTTACAAACGGTGCTTGGTCAATTTCTTGATTATACCATGAAGCCCGCAATGGTGATTCCCCAACAAATAGCACGAGCGGGATCCGTGCTCGCACGGCTGCGGAAAGGCCCGTCATTACTTGTGTTAGCCCAGGCCCGCATGTGACCGTAGCGAGGCCAGGCTGGCCTGTTACCCGTGCATAGGCCATAGCCATCGAGACGGCACAATGCTCATGCCGCGCATAGGTAAAAGACACGCCAAGATGGGCAAGCGCGCCAGCAAAGTGCATATTGCCATCGCCAAGCAGAGCAAAACAATGACCAACTCCCTGCGCCTTAATGGCTTTTGCCACAACATCATATGTTTTCATCAACCATCACCACAAGAATTCAAAGATAATTGCCTAACGCCTGCTGCCTCCAACAGGATGGGTTATTTTAAGTATTTCAATCCACTAGATAAGAATGCGGAGAAGACAACTTGTCAAATCAAAATCATTTACTCCATCATAGTCTCTAAGCATCAGGTTTTCTAATCAATAGATTTCTTATTGATCTCTGACCATCCGCAGTTCACGATTGTCTTTAACTTGCTTTTTACCAATCAGTTGCTCTGATGGGCACCAGAACCATGACAGATAAAGTATTAAAACTTGATAAGAAGACATCCAAGCTAGAGAGCCATTGTTTTCCCCGTCACACCAAGGTAGTTCCGCCAGTGGCTGTTGAAGGAAGTGGTTGTTATCTGATAGATGCTGACGGTAAACAATATTTTGACGGATCAAGTGGGGCTGCCGTATCTTGCCTTGGTCATGGAGATGCCGATGTCGCGGCGGCTATGAAAGACCAGATTGACAAGCTGTCATTCGCTCATACGGGCTTTTTCACATCAGAACCTGCCGAAGCTTTGGCCGACCTTCTAATTGCCAATGCACCGTTGGGCATTGATCGAGTTTATTTTGTATCAGGCGGGTCGGAGGCAGTCGAGGCAGCATTAAAGCTGGCGCGGCAATATTTTGTTGAAATTGGCGAGAGTAACAGAACCCACATTATTGGCCGCAAACAAAGCTATCATGGCAATACCCTTGGGGCGCTGGCCGCCGGCGGCAATGCATGGCGACGGGAACAATTCGCCCCTTTGCTTTTTAATGCCAGCCATATTGACACTTGTTATGCCTATCGCGGTAAGGCTGATAATGAGAGCTATTTCGACTATGGCCAGCGCATGGCCAATGAATTGGAGGGAGAAATTCTACGGCTGGGGCCAGACAAAGTTATGGCCTTTCTGGCAGAACCAGTCGTAGGGGCAACGCTTGGTGCGGTTGCTGCCGAAGATGGCTACTTCACTCGCATCCGTGAAATCTGTGATCAGTATGGTGTGCTTTTAATACTAGATGAGGTGATGTGCGGCATGGGTCGAACTGGGTCTTTGTTTGCTTGCAATCACGATCCAGTACGACCCGATATTATAACTATTGCCAAGGGGCTAGGCGCAGGTTATCAACCGATTGGGGCGACGCTCTGTAGCAAAAATATTTTTGATGCTATCGAAGCGGGGAGCGGCTTTTTTCAGCATGGCCACACCTATCTTGCACATCCTGTTGCCTGCGCAGCATCGTTTGCGGTGCTGACCAAAATCATCAACCAGAATTTGCCTGCCCGTTCCAGAAAAATGGGCGATATGCTGCAAGATGCTTTGCGGCAAAAATTTGGCCAACACCCATTTATTGGTGACATTCGAGGTCGCGGTCTTTTCATCGGCATCGAATTTGTGGCGGACCGCGAGCAGAAAACGCCATTCGATCCCTCCAACGGAATTAATCGCAGAGTCAAGGCCGCTACCTTTGATGCTGGTTTGTTGTGCTACCCAATGGGCGGGACAATCGATGGCAAGAAAGGTGATCATCTATTGCTAGCACCGCCATTGATCATGGAAGCTGAGCATATCGAGGAAATCACCAATAAGCTGGAAATTGGTTTTGAAAAAGTGTTTGGCTCTAAAGAGCCCTAATCCAAGCCAGTATCTCGTCAACGGCAATTTGGGTTTGAGCGGGTGAGACGATATCGCCAGCGATTATATGCGCGTAAATATCGTCCGATGCCCGCAAATCCACCAGTACGGTCTTATGCGGCCCGCCCCATTTTTTGGCAAATTCCGTAATTTTTTCAGCCACCACCACTTGATCTTTTGGGCTATAGTAAAATAGAGCTGGCACATCCACCTCAGCAAAATCCAAATCATCAACAGCTTTCACTAGCGCTGCCATTGGCATTAGTGCAACCGTTGGATAATCAGTTGTCCAATAGCGGGCGTGAAGATCGTTCCGTGGAACGGTTTGCTGCCAGTCACCAATTATAAGCGGCACCCAATGTCGCGCAAATGGCCATGTCAAAAGCGTTGCTGCCCTGTTGTTAATAGCAAAATTTGGTGAAATAAAAATAAACCCAGCAATATTTTTTATCGCGGCTTTATCTTGCGCTAACGCTGCCGTCAATGTGCCACCAGTAGACGTTCCCATAACAATCAGTCTCTGGCCGATTGCAGTTCCAACTTTCAGTGCTTCACTAACATCACGCATCCAGTGATCTATGCTGGCCTCGGCCAACGCATCTGCACTGCGGCCATGGCCGGTTAAACGCGCCAGGTATAAATTAGCCCCAAGAGCTTTTGCCACCCTATCAGGAACCGGGCGAATTTCTTGAGATGTTGCCGTAAATCCATGAAGATAGACAATCGACAATGGTGTTCTAATGCCCGGCTCTTTTGCCCAAATAACCTGTTTCTGAACACCCGCAACGACGTCATCAAACTGCTGTTCCCTTGTAGCTAGATAGGCATCAACATCACTACCAACTCGAATCTGGTCAGGGTCAATAGTAAGATCAACGGGTTCACGCGGCGCAAATAACCACGCCAACGCCAACAACCCAACAAAGCCCAGCAGATAAAATCTCAAGCTTTTGAATTTTACAAAAATAGTCCGGCCCCACTTCTTATAGATCTGTCAATTATTGAATTAAACCAACGTTCCAAAATGGTAGCTAATTTTCCACACAGATCAAATTACTTCGGCCTTTGCCGATAACACCAAGCAGTGCTAGGGTTTAATCATGGAAGATAGAATTATCAAGCTTGAAGAAAAAATGGCCATTTTACAGGATGAGTTATCGCAAATGGGTCATGAGGTTTATGCGCAACAAAAAGAAATGGCGCGGCTCATGATCGAAATAGGAAAATTGAAATCTCGCCTTGAGCATGTCAAGCCCGATAGTGGTATTTTAAACCCCAGTGAGGAGTCACCGCCGCCCCATTATTGAGGCTGTTCGCATTGATATAAATGAACTGTCATTGGTTCATGTAACAGCCCAGATGGTGCGTTTGTCGAGCTTGACCACGTCATTTGTTCCGAAGACAGACGCGATGAGGAAGTGACGAAGTAACTCTGGATTTCAACCTATTCATCCAGTTTTTTCAGAAACGCTATTCCAGCTGGACTGAGTCCTGATAAGTCTTTGCCGTTTGCAATATCAGAGGCAATTGATTTCCCAATTTCAACTCCCCATTGATCAAAGCTGTTCACGCCCCAAATAAAGCCAGACACAATAGTGATATGCTCATATAAAGCTAGTAACCTACCAAGCGCATAAGGAGTTGTCATTTCCCAGCTTATAAGCACAGATGGACGGTTTCCAGGAAAATGACGATGCGGCTCCTCTGTATTCGAAGCACCAATAGCCAGTGCCTCGGCTTGAGAAATGGCATTAATTAAAAGCGTTTTATGACTAGCCTGCCAGGCCGGATCATCTGGTCTGATCGCCGATTTACGCGCCACCAATATATCAATTGGAACAATATCTCGTCCCTGGTGAAGCCATTGGAAAAAACTGTGCTGACTGCTAGTCCCAACACCTCCCCAGATCAGCGGGCCGGCAGGTGCAGACAGTGCATTGCCAAACCGGTCGACACTTTTTCCGTTACTTTCCATTTCAAGCTGCTGGGCCCATCCGGGAAAGCCCAATAATCGCTGGTCGTAAGGCATTAGTCCATAAGCCGTATTCCCAAGAAATGTCCTCTGCCAAATCCGCAAAAGACCCATGATTACAGGCAGGTTACTCCCAAGGGGAGCGGTCTTAAAATGTGTGTCCATGGCATGCGCGCCGGAAAGTAGCGCAGCAAAATTCTTGCTACCAATTGCAATCATGACGGGCAGGCCAACGGCTGACCACAACGAATAACGCCCACCTACACCATCGTCAAAAGCAAAGATATGGTCTGTTGCAATACCCCAATTTTTGGCTCGCTCAGTATTCGCCGTTACTGCCACAATGGCTCGATCGGCAGCAACTCCATTTTTTTGCAACCAATCTTTTGCCAAACTTGCATTGGCCAGGGTCTCAGCTGTCGTAAATGACTTTGATGTCACAATAAAAAGTGTTTTATGCGGATCGCATTGGGCCAACGCGTCATAAAGCGCCGCAGGATCAACATTTCCAACAAAATGTAGAGCCGGCCCATCATGAAAGCCGGCAAGGGCCTGTGTAACCATTGCCGGACCAAGATCAGACCCGCCAATACCAAGATTAACAACGGTTGTTATTGATTCATTTGTACGCAAACTATCTACAAAACTGGAACGTTTTTTATAATCTTCACGGCTCTGATATTCGGGTGAACGCAAAGCGCAATGAGTAACAGGCTGACCTTCAGATAGATTGATTGCTTTGCCAGCAAATAGATCATCGATTAAATCTGGCAGTGATTTTGCCTCGGCCAGCATCACAAGTTTTTCCAGAATTTTAAGCGTTATTGGCTGGCGGGTGCAATCAACTGTCAAATCTTCAAACTGCAAGCATAATGCGGCACGGTCAGGTCTGTGGACAAGATCACGTAGATGCTGTGATCTGATGTATTGTGCTGCCTGCTGCAACTCGCCTTCAATGGCGTTATTTAAATTGTGCAGATCTTCCATTTATATATTATGTGTTCCTCTAAACGCGACTTGCATTGATCTCATTAGCGTTGATGGTCGCAGACTTGCCTTCCAGTATCAATCGCGATGATTGCGAGAAATGTAATACAGAATACTGGCAGCTAAAACTACATCATACGGCTATTACGGTTTGGTAATTTTTGCAACAAGCCGCCGAGTTAAAGGCGCAAGGATCGAAATCGCAGGAAAGGCCACAATCCAGCTTTTGAACCAAGCCGTCATCCATAATTTAGAAAATCCATCGCCAAGACCAGCCGTATTCAAAACCGCAACACCGGACACAAGACACGACATAAGAATGGAAAGCAGAAAACTGAAAACCAGTGGTGCAAAACGGGCAGGTATCATAAGCATTTCCTGTTTGTTTGAAGGCCATAAATTGATGTACCTGTTGTTATAAAGCTCATCCTTCAGTTTACTAACAAAAATTTGAACCAATATGAGATTATAAAATGTCGCGTCCAAAGAAAATTGGCATTCTAGGCCATGATCGTTATTTTCAAACTCCTAACTAAAAATCTGATAAGGAAAAATGATGACAGTTCCATGTATTGTAACCTGTGCGATTACTGGCTCGGTACCGACCAAACAGGACAATCCAGCAGTGCCAGTGACCCCTTCTGAGCAAATCGAGTCTACCCATGCAGCTTTTGAGGCAGGGTCATCACTGGTTCATATTCACGTTCGTAATGACGACCAGACGCCAAGTTCTGATCCGGATAAATTTGCCGCCATCCAGAGTGGTGTAAAGACGCATTGCCCAGGCATGATCATACAGTTTTCAACTGGTGGGCGCGGCCGAGATCAGGCGCAAAGAGGGTCCATGCTGTATCTAAAACCCGACATGGCATCACTAGCCACTGGGTCAGTCAACTTTCCCACAAACATTTATGAAAATCCCCCCGAGTTTGTCGATGGATTAGCAAACAGTATGCTGACCTATAACATAAAACCAGAGATCGAAGTCTTTGATGTGGCGATGTTGTATAATGCCATCAATTTAATAAAACGTGGCCTGTTAACGACACCGCCTCATGTCCAGTTTGTTTTGGGTATACCCAACGCGTTGCCAGCACGGCGACAAGTGCTGGAATTTCTAATACAAGAATATAAAGAATTTGTACCAAATGGCACATGGACTGCAGCCGGCATCAGCCGTCACCAATTTGAAGTTGCCCAATGGTGCCTTGAGCTTGGTGGCCATTGCCGCACTGGGTTAGAAGATAATATCAAATTTGACCGCAACCGTCTCGCAAGCAGCAACGCCGAACTCGTGACTAAACTTACCGATATCATGACAAGTCACAACCGACACCCCGCTTCACCCGCAGAAGCAAGAACGATTCTTAATCTATAGGGTAATTAATAACAGAGCCAGACCAAACATAAAAAAAGCAAGGCGAAGGATAGGCAGACCTTTGCTGATCACCGCATAAGAAATAAGGCTAAGTGATATAGCAATTTTGCCAAAGGCGATAAGCGAAGTAAGCGGCGTGTGGGTAACGGTCAGTAATTCCGGGTGAACAACCATACCAAGCGGGATTAGGTAAAGCCCAATGCCAAGCGACATGGCCGTTATCGCCACCCGCAACCAGTTTTCCCCAACCATGCCAGCAGCAATGAAAACACCTCCACATACCGGTGGAGTAATAGTTGATAAAAGCGCATACCAAAATACAAATAAATGTACAGTGAGAGGTGCCATGCCCAGATCAATCAATGCTGGCCCGGCAACCGATACACAAATAACGTAGGCTGCCGTTGTTGGTACCTCCATCCCCAAAAAAAGGCAGGCAAGTGCTGTTAAAAGCAGAGCAGGCCAGATCAACCCACCAGAAAATGACAAAATCAGCGAAGTAACCTTGATCCCAAGTCCTGTAATACCCAGAACACCAACAATAATTGAGGCACACAGAATAATTGAGGCAATCATCGCAACCTGTTTGCCAGCTGTTATGACCGCTTCACAAAGACGCGTGAGCCCAACCCAGAATTGCAGCGCTAGTTTACCATTGAAGAACAAAAGAGCTGTTGCTGCCATTATTGCTACGGCCGCCGCATATTGTGGTGTATAGCCAATATACATCACGGTCAGCAGGGTGGTGAAAGGCACCAAAAAAAAACTAGCCGTTATGAAAACCGTTGTTAATGGTGGCCGGGCGTCACGATCAAGTGGCCGCAGTTTGTGCTGAATGGCAAATATGTCAACACCAATCCAGACAGCAAAAAAATACAGAAGTGCTGGCAGGCTTGCAGCGATGATTATATCCGAATAGGAAATGCCAGTCAGTTCTACCATGACAAACGCACCTGCACCCATCAGAGGTGGCATAATTTGTCCGCCAGATGATGCCACTGCTTCAACAGCTGCCGCGATCCGTTTAGGGTAGCCAAGCTTCATCATTGACGGCAGTGTCACGATGCCTGTCGATGCAACATTGGCTGATGCCGAGCCTGATATGGAACCAAATAATGCCGATGATAGGACCGAAACTTTGGCAGCCCCCCCCCCGAAGCCGCCCAGCAGCAGCAGCAGCAACATTCATGAATCCAGCCCCAGCTTCACCCGCGTTCAGAACTGCACCAAAAATGACAAAGATCGCAACAATCGAAACAGACACACCTGTCAATGTGCCCCAAATACCGCCTTCAGCAATCGTCATAGTTCCCAAAAAACTGGCTAACGGCGTGCCAGGGTGGCCAAACTCCCCGGGAACATGCTGGCCTAAAAGGCCATAAAGAAGCGCCATAACCGCAAGGACCGGCAATGGCCAGCCAATTGAACGACGCGCCATTTCTAGAACGATTAGCAGCAGTGTAGTCGCGATGACTGTTTGAAAAGAGGTTGCCAAAAATCCATATTGATCGAGTAATTGTTGATGATTTATTGCAATCCACAAACAGGCAGATACACCAATAATGACAATACCCCAATCGCAAAGCCGCTGGATGCCAGATGATACCTTATATAAAAAAATCCACGGAATCACCAAGGCCATATGCAATGGACGCGAAACAAGGTTAGGAACAAGGCCAGAAAATATAAGCCATAGATGAAACACAACTGACAGCGCTCCAAACCCAACCCATACGGCTCGTCTGAAATGTTTGATAGGCATCATAAGGCCCGACTCGTCACTTAATAAATCCAAAAACCTAAAAAAGGGCAACCGTCATTAACAACGCTTGCCCTTTAGTCGTCTATCGCAAAGTTACAGCAATCGATTAGTGATGCGCCGCCAGTTTTGCCCCAACTTCTTTATAATATTTTACGGCACCTGGATGAATCTCAGTTGAAATATTTTCCAACATGTCCAAGGAAACACCAGCCCACCATTTTGCGCCAGCACTCATTGATACCTTGCTTTCCCAATAGGTCTTGGTCATGGCATAAGCGGTGGCGTTATCCATATCGGTTGTTGTAAAGGCAACCACTGGAAGCGATGTTGTAGTGATTGCTGATGACTGTCCAGCATAGGTGCCGGCAGGAATTTCAAGACGTGTTCGCTTTGATTCTTTGACCTGCTCATCAGACAGCGACAGAACAGTAGCACCAGCCGATGCCGCAGCCTCGATAACATTTGGGGCAGGATAAGATCCGGCCGTTACAAACCCATCAATCTGTCCATTTTTAAGCGCTGGCACAGCATTGGACAACTCTACTTCAGCCAATTTCACCTTACCTTCGAGGCCAAACATCTTAAGATACTTTGCACCCTCTTTTGCACCAAACGACCCTTTGCCAAGAAGAATTGTTTTACCTTCCATACCAGCAAAATCTGTCACTCCTGACCCCTTTGACATGACAAAATGCATGGTTAAAGACGGAATGGGGAATAGTGCCCGAATGTCACCAAAGCGCGGATTTTCTTTGCCCTTAAACATAGCCTTCCCACCCCGAGCAAGCTTGACCAAAACAGGCGGCGTGGTGAACACATAATTACCCTTGCGACCCATAACCTCCATAACGTTCTGAACTGAGCCTTGGCTTTCCTCAACAGTAACGGTGATGTCACCATTAGACCCAGCCTTCATACCTTCAGCAATTTGCACCGCCATTTGGTAATAGGATGACGTTGATTTCGCCGACTTATAGGTAATACGGGTTTCCGCCAAAGCCTGTGTCGCTGGCAAAAGCGCCATCGTGGCAACTGCAAGCTTCGCAATAAAATTAAATTTCATTTTTTTCTCCTATTCAAAAAAGAAACCCTAACACATGCTGCGAGCCTATCAATCTAATAATGAATCCTTGTTACAAGGGTGTTCGGTTGGAAACCCATCTAGCTAGTAAGCCATATTTACCGTCTGAAAATTAGCAAGCGTAAAAGCCGCCAGACACCCCTTAACAGCAATGCTCGTAAAATTGGGTTACGCGATAATGAACTGAGATAGTCCCGCCACTTGGGCAAAAAGCGAATGAGAAACATGACAAGGGCAATGGCGAATATCGATATAATAACCAGCTTTAACATACTATAATTTCCAACTTTGGTCATACTTAGTGAGAAAGAGTTGAGTGGTCACATTATGAAATCAGATCTTTGATCTTTACAATCACCGGATACCTATTCAAGGATCATCACTTCCCCCAAGTTTATTTGCCAAGCAACTTTTGCCTCAAACGCGGGCGCGATGTGTTTTTTCCAAGCCAAATTGATGAAAAACCCTTGGCAAATTTTGGCGCTTTAAATGATACTGGTGAGCGGTCATCTAGATAGAATGTAACCATGCCTTCGTTCGTAAAACTCACCGAAGCCACCTCGCCTGCATTCATATCAACGATGCCCTTATCTAAAATCCGTTTCCAGAATTTTATGTCAGTTGATGTGACATCATCTGGTTTGGTTAATTCATTAATCGAGGCATCAATAATCGTACTTTTTGACACTGGCTTTAAATATTCAAACTCTAGAACAAAGTCATTGTGCCCAGAATAGCGGCCCTCATTGGCATAAAGATTTAACTTATAGATATCCATAAATAACATTGTCAGAACGCCACCACCGACAAACTTCATATCAGGGAATTTAGATCGCCAATTATCTGCGCCATTTGACGCATATAACGGGCGTGCAGCGATCAACAAAACCACTAGAAGAAGAAATTTCAACCTGAAGAATGTCAAAACATAAACACCATTAAATAACCGCAGCTGATATAACTTCATTGGCCATTATTCAATCAAAGATCATTTGGAGCAATATCAAAAGGGTAGGTGCGGCACCCTCGGATTATTCTAATTTTATTTTTGGGGCAATGAAAACGGCTTCGAGCGAAGGTCGGCAGGAATGACTTGCCCTTCAACAACAACCGCATGGCTACCGCTTTCAATTAGAGTCCTATCATCAAGATTGATAAAACAAATCCCAACCGCCGCATCTTGAGCATAGGAAAATGCTCCACTTGACACATAACCAACAATTTTTTCATCAATCAGAACCGGTTCATTATGGTGCAAAAGCGGTTTTGAGGATTTAAGTTTCACAAAGCACAGAAAAGGACCCTTACCTTTTGCTTTTCGTTCTAAATAAGCATCACGTCCAATGAATGACACCGGCTTATGAGGTCTGCATATAGAGCTGAGACCAACCTGATGCGGAGCCTCAGTGTAAGACATGTCATGCCCCCAATGTAGAAATCCTTTTTCAATCCGGAGCGCATTCAAGGCCTCAGCCCCAACCAATCGCATGCCAAATGGCTCACCTGCTTCCAGCAATATCTCAAATACATACTCGGCAAAATCAGGGGTGATAAAAATTTCCCACCCAAGCTCACCGGTATAAGATAAACGCTGGGCAAAGACCGGCGCATGGCCAATGTAGAATTTTTGCAGGCTGTTGAAACAAAAAGCTGAGTCAGACAAATTTACCTCACTTACCGATGACAGAACCTCACGGGCCTTTGGCCCCGCAAGAGATAACACGGCATAAGCCGCAGTAGTATCGCGCAGGCGGACGTCCTCGCCATCTAAAATATGTTTTTGCAAATGAGACCTATCCCGGCGGGTACGCGAAATTGACGACATAACCATAAAGCTGGCTGCCCCATGACGGGCCACGGTCACATCGCTCTCAACACCGCCGCGATTATTTAACATCAGAGTATAGGCAACGCGGCCCACATCAAGAGCCATGTCATTTGTGCATACCCGCTGCAAAAAGGCTTCTGAGTCGATCCCTTCAACCATCAGTTTGCCGAGCATTGAGTAATCAATGATTGCGACATCTTCACGTGCCGCCTTTTGTTCATTCATGTTGTGCGAAAACCAACTGGGGCGATGAAAAGAATAATCATAGACTGGAGACACACCAATCGGGGCAAACCAGCCGGGCCTCTCCCAGCCTTGCACCTCGGCATAAACAGCACCTCTGGCTCTCATCGGATGATAGAACGGTGTCCGACGCAGATCACGGGCAGCTTCGCGTTGGCGGCCCGGCCAATGCATCGCATAGGTCAGCACCAGCGTCTCAGGGCAGCGCTCACGCAAATACGCATCTTGCGCCTGCCATTCTTCAATGCGCGCCGGATCCATCTCAGCAAGATCCATTGGTGGGTGACCAGCCATGATCCAATCAGCCAATGCCTTGCCCGCGCCGGGACCAGACTGAATACCAGTTGAATTCACCCCAGCAAGCACAAAATAACCTTTTAGATTGGGTGCTTCACCTAATGTAAACCGACCATCGTAGGAATAGCTTTCTGGTCCATTGAATAATTTCCTGATGCCTACCTCTTGCAGAACAGGCACCCGATCCATGGCCATTTCCAGCACTTCCATCACGTCTTCTTCAACAAAAGGTAAGCTATCAAATTCAAAATCTTTTGGAATGCCATCTGGTGCCCACGGCTTAGGGTGCAGATGGGCAAATCCAAATAAGAGCTTGCCAGCATCTTCCTTCCAGTAAGTGCCATCGCAATAAGAACGCAGCACCGGCAAATCACGTGGCAGATCATTGATCGGTTCGGTAACGAGATAATAATGTTCACACGCATGAAGCGGCACACCAACACCATTTTTTTTGCCAAGCTCGCGCGCCCACATGCCACCGCAATTAACCACATATTCGGAGGCAATCGTGCCTTCGCTAGTCCGAACACCGGTTAGTTTTTCACCATTGGTCAGAATTTCTGTAACCTCAATCTGTTCGCGGAGCATCGCTCCATAGAAGCGCGCCCCTTTGGCAAGCGCTTGGGTTAAATCAATCGGATTTACCGACCCATCAGAGGGCATGTGGATTCCACCAAGAACACCTTTCGCATTTAGCAAGGGCCAGCGTTCAGCAATTTCGTCAGTTTCAATATAAAAAGCATCAATTCCAAATAGCGAAGCAAAATCAGCCTTGCGTTTTAGTTCAGCAAGCCGCTCTTCATTTGTTGCAATCGAGATGGAACCGGGTTGACGAAAGCCAGGATTCTGTCCAGTTTCAGTCTCAATTGTTTTCAATAATTCAATACCGTAGCTTGCAAAAGCAGTGGTGCTATGGCTGCCCTGCAATTGGCCCACAAGTCCAGCAGCATGCCATGTCGTACCGCTCGTCAGTGCTTTTCGTTCAAGCAGAACTACATCTGTCCAACCGCCCTTGGCAAGGTGATAGGCCACCGAACACCCATGAATACCGCCGCCAATTATAACAATTTGTGCGTGCGATGGTAACTTGTTTGGCGGCAATGGGCTTGACATGAAAAGTCCTACTTCATGAGAAATCGGCTGTGAAAAGACAGCCAGCGTTCGAGGGGCTATCCGATATGCAGGCAAGGCGCATCATATGCCAGGCCAATGCCTGATTGCTGGAAATTACGGGCTTACCAAGCCTTGATTCAGCGTCACCAATAATCTTAATAGTTCGCAAGCTAGTGCAGGATACAAAAACACCATCGCAATCATCCCGCTTCCCAATTTCCAATACGGCATTTAGAATACTGTCAGCACTAATTCGGGCCACAGTGAAATCATCCGCCTGGTCAAAGGTCGCAACAGCGTTGGTTTTAAATCCGGCGTCGGATAAGCTTGTTTGTAATTGTACTGTCACATCAATAGCATAGGGCGTCACCAGTGCAATCCGCCGTATACCTAGTGCCGCCAATGCGGCCTTAGATGCAGATAACGGGTTAGTTGTTTTCGCCGCGGGGTGCGAATCTCTGATCAATTCATCCACACGTGCTTCACCAATGATTGTAGCCCCCGAAGTGCAAGCATAAGCTATTACGTCAAACTCGAGTTGCGGTGCCAGAAGTCCTGCCGTATGGGGTAAATTAATCGACATCTGGCGCAGCGTTTCTGGCGTAACTTCTATATCGTTTGGGATGCGGGCTGCGTATAACGCGACACCATCTTGTTTCACAAACAAGTTTGCAAATTCATGCTCAATCGTTTGATCAGTCTGCAAAACAATCAGCCCCAACCTCGCTTTTGTGCCAAGCCCACCATCAGTTACAAATTTCATTTTTGCAACAGAGCTTTTCAGGTTCATCGCTTTGAGCTCCTTCGCAAAAAAACGAGTGTCAATTTAGGTCCGATCCTTCTTGTTGCGCAAAGAAAGATGTCGCTTTTGGTACCGCTGGCAGTTTCATGTCGTAGGATGTACACCGAACACGTCCACTTGCCTCGCCACGCACCAACTCATGGGTCAACGTGCTCGGCAAATGATTCTGGCTTAACTCAATAGCATCCTCCGCGTAATAGGTGGTGATATAGAGCGTACGCGGCTGATCCGATAAATTTGGCGCGGAACCATGCAGCAGATTAACATGCATCAAGCACACCGAACCTGCCTTGCCAGTACATTTTTTGATCTCGTGCATTTTCGGTTCAATGATATCGTTACTAACTGCACCAGTAAAAACACCATCATGCCAATGTGAATGAATAGGGCCCTTATGCGTGCCAGGAAGAACCTCAAGCGGGCCGTTATCTAAAGTAACATCATCAATAAATAAAAGGCACGTAACCATGTCATTGTTTGTCATTGGCTGAAACGGAAAATCCTGATGCCACTTAACCTGTGTTGCGGTGCCGGGCAGCTTGGAATTTACCTTGCCATGGTGAAATCGGATATTTGGACCAATTAAGTCAACACAGAAATCAACTGTTTTTGCTGTGCGCATTACTCTGGCATACACATCTGACACCTCTTCTGGAGACTGAACTCGACGCAAGCCGGGACTGCAAGCACTGTGCCCTGGCTGCAAATCAAAACGCGGGCGTCCATCCAAAGTCACGCCAAAATCACTCTCATGTGCCCGACTTTCTTCAACCCATATTCCAAAAACTGACCGAAGATCGGCTAGGTCTTCTGCACAAACTGCATCTTCTACAACCAACACACCATCCCGCCAAAAATTGTCTATCTGATCTTGCATCAAAAATCTCATACGCACCTCTTTTTTGAAATTCAGTCCGCTAACAATTTGAACCGCATAATTTGGGTCTGGTCATTTCATGATAAAAAAATAAATAAACTTATTCGTAACGAACTCATCTCCAGTCTTGTTAGAAAACCATATTTTTTTAAATGGCAAAAAGCTGTATGAAGGGCAAAATAAAAATTTGGTCCCAAAAAGATAATGAAAAAATTATTTCCAGTTCTGATATTTTAGCTTACCTTTCACCCAGCCTACTTGAGTGCCACGATAAATTATTTATTAAATTTCCGAGATTACTGTATCGACGACCAAACTAATTAGAGACTAAATCTCTAAAACAACATTTCCAATAATTTTCTCAGTTTCAACATCCACATGGGCGTTTGCGATTTCTTCTAATGGATAGGCCTTTCCAATTGAAACATTTAACTTTTGTTTTGCAACTAGTTTATTTACTGACGCGATCACGTCTCTTCTTATTTCATCCGAGAAACCAAAGCTCTGTATGATCCGAATCACACCGCCTTTTGACGCTATTAGGTAATACGGGAAAACTGGCTCAGGAATTTGGCTTGAAGAATAGGCCGCTATAACTCCTCTAGCTCTTAATAAAGTAGCATCGCTTTGAAGGTTACCACCAAATTCCAACTCAATAATGCGGTCAACACCCTCACCATTAGTCCAGTCCATTATTGCGCTAGTCATGTTGGGGTCATGGCGATTAAAAACTTCGATAGCACCTGCAGCCCTCGCGTGGTTTGCTCTCGCATCTGATCCAGCCGTCGCAATCACTCTTGCTCCATAATGCGACGCAAACTGGATAGCCAGATGGGCCACAACCCCTCCACCACCTTGAACTAAAACTGTTTTCCCAGCTATTGGTGCATCAGAAAAAACAGCATAATGAGCCGTCATTGCTGGAACTCCAAGGCAAGCGCCCTCCAAAAAGCTCAGTTCATCATTTAATAATGCTGTCTGCTCCGCCGGTATGGCAATATATTCTGCGGCGGTGCCAAAAGCGCGACCTGGGCCATCATAACCACCTTGAGCATTCCAAATCCAAACACGATCATCGATAGCGCGACTCTCAACATCCGCACCAACCGCGACAATTTCACCAGCACCGTCACAGTGAGGAATAATGACTGGATGAGCCATTTCCGATCCTCGCCAACCAGCACGACGTTTCACATCCGCCGGGTTTATTCCTGACCCGCGAACGCGAACGAGGACTTCACCAACACCAGGTATTGGTACCTGCCTATCTCTGATTTGAAGAACCTCACTGGCTGGGCCTGTTCTGGTGTAAACTGCGGCTCGCATTTAATACTCCTTAAAAATTGAGTTCATTTCCAATTAGTTTTTACGATGGAACCAAGCATCGCAGCCGCACTCAATGCAGCCAAGCCACCCACCAGAATAAACGCTGATTGGTATCCAAGGTTATAAACTACAATACCAAAAATTGGAGGAGCGAGCATGTAACTTATGAAAGTGAAAAATGTAGACGCTGCGGTACTCTCACCGACATCGCTTGAAGCAGAAACGCGCGTGACTTCTGCAAGAAACAAACCGTTCCAACTCGCAATCATAGAACCAACAAACGCACATTTCAGTAGTAACAACCATTGGGGGTTATTTACTTCCAAAGTTGTAAGAACAAAGAGTCCTAGTGGCGAAAAAAAACCAAGGATCATAATTAAAACCCGAGGAGAGCCTATCAGATCCGCAACTATCCCCATCACAATACGACCAGCAAAACTAGAAAATTGAAGTGTGGCATAAAGCATGCCCGCGACGGCAAGTGAGAAACCTAATGAGTCAGTTAAATAGGTCGTAAAAAAAGTAAATAAGGAACCCTGGACTGCTGCAAAACCAATGCTAACAAATGTAATTGTCTTGAGGCTCGGCACACGTGCCAACACCAAAAATGGCGTTAGGAATAACCTTGGGTTAAAAGCTGATAAAAATGAAAAAGAACCTACATTCGCTGGCAACTGAATTTTGTTTCTTGCCAATCTAAGGAAAACCAAACCGGAAATACATGGAAGTAATAATACAAGTAACGATAGCCGCCAATCGTAAGTGCCCACAATGGCAGCAGCTACAATGCCAGCAAAAGCACCTCCAGCTGGAACACCGGCCATTCGCAGAGAAAATAACGTTCCCCATAATTTTTTAGGCGTGTTTGAGGCTAAGATCATGCTGCCCGCTGGAGCAGATACAGCATAACCAAACCCCACCAAAAACGCCGCGACAAAGCCAATCAATCCAAGTTCCAACGCAAAACACATCAAAGCAAATGAAGCTAGTAAGCACCCAAAGGCAAGCGTCTTAATTGGGCCAAGGCATGGTAAAATCTTGCTGTTGGCGGCAAAGCACCATACAGCTCCTAAACCACTGAGACCGCCGATGATGCCTACTGCCTCTGGTGGCAAGCCGGAAGAAGCAGTAATTATGGGGGCAAGGACTAAAACGCCATGATTAATCGCAGCAAGAGAAAGCTGGGGTAAAAAAACTATAAAAAAAGCGAAAATGATTGACCGCAACTCCATTATTCCCTCACTTTAATCACGAAAGGTACACTTTAGTTTTGGGGAGTGCAGAACCATGAAAAATAAAACAGGACATTCCATTCCAGACCAGCCAGAAAGTTGGCGTTGGCCTGAAGAAAAATGGCGAGGCATTGTGAACAAAATTAGAGCAGGAAAATCTCTTAGGCCCGATGGTTGGCCAAATAATGCGAAAGTTGCTGTTGCATTGTCTTTTGACTCTGATCATGAGACGCAAACCTTGCGATGGGGACACCACTCCCCCGGCAAGCTTAGCCAAGGAGAGTATGGGTCGCGAGTAGGTGTCCCAAGAATTCTTGAAATGTTGGCACATTACAGTGCTCCATCTACTTTTTTTGTCCCTGCCGTAATTGCGATGCTTCACCCTGATGAACAGCGGCGTGTAGTTGCAGAGGGACATGAAGTGGGAATTCATTCGTGGATCCATGAACTAAACAGTGCGCTAGCACCTGAGGATGAGAGAGACCTGCAGTTCCGTGCAGCAGACAAGCTTGAAGAAATTACTGGCGTACGTCCTGTAGGTATTCGAACCCCATCTTGGGATTTTAGTCCACACACCATGAGCATAACTCGTGAAATGGGTTTGATCTATGACAGTTCTCTGATGGCCGATGATGATCCCTATGAAATTCTTGAAGAAGGCCAGGCTACGGGTGTCGTTGAATTGCCTGTTGAATGGATACGCGATGATGCACCTTATTGGGCGATGGACCGTTTTGCTGGTTTGCGACCCTACACGCCACCATCGGGTGTAGCTGAAGTCTTTATTAGAGAATTTGATGGCGCTTATGAAGAAGGTGGGTTGTTTCTCCTTACAATGCATCCCCACTTTATTGGGCATCGGTCTCGCATTCAGGTTTTGGATGAATTGCTCGCCCATATTAGATCACATCCTGACGTATGGATTGCCACGCACGCTGATATTGCCCGTTATTGTAAAGAAAAAGCTGGGCTTGAATGACAAAGGGGCTCACCTTTCATTTTTCACGCATTATTGCCTTTGTTAAGATATTCAACCTGGTCAGGTGGTGCCCCCATCGGGGTAAAAGTCTCAATTACTCTCTTGCCACCTATATTTGGAATGGAAGACAGCAAATTTTTGGTATAGGGATGTTGAGGCTTTTCAAATAATTTTTTTGTTTCATTTACCTCAACCACCTTTCCAAAATACATAACGGCCACACGATTACAAAACATTTTAACCACCGATAAATCATGACTGATAAAAATATATGTTAAGTCAAATTTTTCTCTCAAATCTGAGAATAACTTCAATATTGTCGCTTGGACCGAAACATCTAATCCTGATGTAGGCTCATCAAGTATTACCAAAGACGGATGAAGGGTTAATATTCTTGCCAAACCAACTCTTCTTTGCTGTCCACCTGAAATTTCGTGAGGATACAAATCCAAATGCGTTTTTGGGAGATTGACAGCCGCGAGTATCTCCTCAACGCGCTGTTGCTTTTCAGCAAGGCTCAATTCAGTGTGAATATCTAACGGTTCAAGCAAAGATCGGCCTATTTTCCAGCGAGGATCGAGAGAGGAGCCTGGATCCTGATAGGTGTACTGTAATCTTCTTCTTAATTGCCGTGCCTCAGAGGGTTTTAAGTGGCCAATTTCTGATCCCTCAAAGGTTATTTGTCCAGCCGTAAGAGGATGTATACCCATTACGGTTTTACCCAAAGTGGACTTTCCGCACCCTGACTCCCCAACTATTCCAAGTATCTCACCTTTTCTGACTTCAAGAGAGACGTCATCAATTGCTTTAAGCCAGCCAATCCTTTTGTTCCAAACATTATCAATTGAGAACCATTTTGAGAGATTATTGATCTGCAATATTGGCCCATCGTCATCTTTTGACTTTTTTAAAGCGCTCGCCTGTCCCATTGGCAAACTGTTAAGAAGCTTTTTTGTATATGAGTGGCGCGGATTGGTAAAAAATTTATTTGAGTCAGAGTTCTCAACGATCTTTCCATCTAACATAACTGAAATTTGATCACAAATCTCATAGGCTACACCGAGGTCATGAGTCGTGAAAATAACCGACACACCTCTCTCAACAGTAAGATTTCTTATAAGCTTTAAGATTTGTGCTTGGATTGTAACATCCAAGGCCGTGGTGGGCTCATCTGCAATTATCATTTGGGGCTCTGGCAAAAGAGCCATTGCAATCATTAGCCTTTGTCTTTGGCCTCCTGAGACCTCATGAGGATAACGTTTCATTATCCCCTCTGCATCGGGTAACTGCACTTGTTTGAGGAGTTCAATTATTCTTTTTCTATCATTTTTTTTCCTACTCGCCTCATATCGTGAAGATGTATCCTGAGCCGACCTTTCCGGTGATTTCCACTTCATTAACTCCATCATTTGAGATCCGATCGTAAAAAAAGGATTAAATGATGAAAACGGATCTTGAGGTATAAAAGTTACTGTCCTCCCTCGAAACGAATTGGCTAATGACTTCTCGGGGACTTTCAATAAATCCGTATCTTCAAATAATATGGTGCCAGATGAGATGACAGCGGAGTTTTTCGGCAAAATTCCCAACACAGAGCGTGCCAAAGTTGTCTTGCCACAGCCAGACTCTCCAACAAGTCCCTTTATCTCCGCAGGCAGGATATCAAAATCCACTTTGTCTAATACCTTTGTGAGGCCAGCGTCAGTTTTAAAACTGACTTCCAATTCGCGGACTTTTAATAACGGGTCAGTCACTAGTACTTCTCCTTGTTCGAGGATCAAGTACATCTCGTAACCCATCTCCGAGAAGATTAAATCCCATTACAACAAGAAATATCGCTATACCAGGCGCGGTAGCGTACCACCATGCCTCAGGCAAAAATTCTCGCGACTCAGCGATTGTTCTACCCCACTCAGGACTTGGTGCTGGGGGTCCTAGGCCCAAAAATCCGAGCGCAGCTGCTGTTAAAATTGTACCACCCATTCCAATAGTAGTTCTCACAATAATTGAAGAAGAAATATTTGGTAAAACATGCATCACCATAACGCGCAAAGGCTTCGCTCCAAGAGCAATTGATGCCTCAACATAAGCTTCGTTGAGAGCTGATCTAGTTTCGGCATAAACAAGACGAGCCCAAAAAGGCCAATATGTAGCGGAAAGCGCAAGAATAACGTTTTCTATTGAAGCTCCCAATGTTTGAGCTATCGCAATGGCCAGTATAATTTGCGGGACAGCAAGAAAAATATCAGAAACACGCATCAGGGCATCAGAAACCCAATTTCTATAATAACCTGCTAATAATCCAATGGGTACGCCGATTAGCACAGAAACCCCAATGGCTATGACTGCTATTGTTATGGTAATCCTTGCGCCAAAAAGCATCCGTGAGAAAATATCAGATCCCATTCTGTCTGTGCCAAAGAAATGCTGCACGCTTGGCCCCATGAGCCTCTCTGCGGGATGAAACTCGGTAACATCATCTGGATATGGAGCTAAAACAGGTGCGGCAATTGCGACAATAATTAAACCAAGGATCAAAATTGCTCCTATTAAGGATGTCTTATCGCGAGCAAGCCTTCCAATAATGAAATTTAAAGTTTCCAGTTTTTTCTCCCTAATTTCGGGGGTCTATCACACCCTGAATTATGTCAACAATTAAATTTATGATGATGAAAAACGCGCCGGTGATAAGTGTGAAGCCCATTATCGCGTTATAGTCAGAGTTTAATATTGCTTCCACTGCGTACAATCCGAGACCAGGCCAATCATAGACGGCTTCAACTACCACCGTTCCAGCTATCAATATACCGAATACTAATCCAATTTGAGTCACAGTTCCGATCAGGGCGTTGCGAAGCACATATTTCCAAATAATGATTCTACTTGGAAAGCCCATGGCCTGTTCGTATAAAACGTAATTTGAGTTGATTGCGTCCAAAACGCCAGCCCGTGTAAATCTCATGATCGTAGCCATTGCTGGGAACGCCAGCGTCAACGTGGGCAAAACCAGATGTGCTGCAGCGTTCGTAAAACTATCCAAATCACCCGCAATAATGCTGTCAATAAGAAAAAAGCCAGTTATTACCTCTGGGCCCCAACCATCTATTCTACCTTGCAAAGGGGTAATTTGTAATTCCATCGCAAACAAAAGTTGAAAGAGAATAGCAAGCCAAAAGCTTGCGATTGCAAGACCCGAAACTGTTATAACCCTTAAAACATGGTCAAACATTGTATTACGATATACTGCAGCGATAACGCCCAACGGAATACCAACGACCGTAGACAGAAGCACTGCCATAAATGTCAGCTCCATTGTCGCAGGTAACCGCGACAGTAGGTCTTCAGAGATTGGACGTTGGGTATAAATACTGACGCCAAGATCTCCCTGCGTTACCCCAATTAAATAATTAATTAGCTGTATGTGTAGTGGTTTATCAAAGCCGTAGCGTGCCCTTAATTCCTCAATTTGTTCATTTGTTGCATTTTCACCTGCAAAAAATGCTACCGGGTCGGCAGGTATAATATGGCTGATTGTAAAGGTAATAATCATCAAACCAACAAGTGTCGGCACGAACCAGAGTAACCTATTGATAACTAGAACCAGTGTACGCATTCTACTTCACAATTCTATGAGATGATGCGCCCCCAAAAGGAGGCGCATCGTCATAGAATTTACTCCATATGTACCCAACGCATTTCTTGTGCGTTTCCAATTGGTGAAAAGCGAACACCTTTCACCTTCTTATTGTAGGGGCCAAACCACTTTGTATTATAAACAAAGATGCCCCCTGCATCATCGGTCACCATTTTCGCTGCTTTTTTATAATTCGCAGCTCGTTTAGCTTGGTCTGGTTCGACGCGTGCTTCCATCAAGAGCTTGTCAACTTCGGGGTCGCAATACCAAGAATTATTCCGGGCACCGACCTGATCACAAGCATACATCTCACCAATCCAATTGTTTGGATCAGCGTAATATGTAGAACGCCACAGCCACAACAAATCATACATTTGCTGCTCGTCACGCATCTTTTTGGACGCCACGGACCATGGCTCAGAGACAATTTTACTCTTTACACCAATTTTGCTGAGACCATTCTGGAGCAGTGCGGCAGCTTGCTCGGTTTGACCATAGCCTGTTAGAGCCCCAATAGTAATTTCAGGTATTGGCTGTTTTACCTTTGCAAGATACTCCTTAGCTTTTTCTAAATCGAAAGTGTAGCCTTTTTCATCTTTTGGATTTCCCCATATGTTGTTGGGAACAGGAACAGGATTTCTTGCAACTGATCCTGACAAGATATTGTTAATGAAAGAGTCGTAGTCAAAAGCATAGGACAACGCCTTTCTAAGGTTTACATCATCGAATGGTTTTCTTCCATTGTGAATAATGGAATAAAAAATTCTCATGGACTCTTCTTCCATGACATTCATGTTGTCATCTGCTGCCAAGCGCTTAACCTGGTCCTGCGGTAGATACCCATCAGTACCGTGAAAATCACCATTCATCAGGCCCAAAACTCGAGAGTTGATCTCCTTGACTGTGCGAAATTCAATTTCGTCAAGATATTTGTCACCCCAACCCATGAAATGATTAGCATAACGCTTTGCCTGAAACCCGATTGCAGGGTCATACCTAGTCAGCTCAAATGAACCAGAACCAGCCTCATTTTTAGACAACCACACGCCACCCCAGTCTCCATTTACTTCCTTAGATTTAAGTAAGTCAGAATTTACGACATGAATAGCTGGAACCGTAGCCAGAAAAATAGAAGACGGTTTTTTCAAATTAAATACCACTGTATGTGCATCGGGAGCTTTAGTTGATCCCGGATCTAGTGACTTTGAGAAAAGCGAAAAGGCACCCTTTTTCAGCGCGAGGATACGTTCAATTGAATAAACGACATCCTTTGCTTCAACTGGAGAACCATCATGAAAAGTTGATCCTTTCCGAAGCTTAAAAGTGTACTTTTTTCCATCCGATGAAATATCATAACTTTCAGCCAGCCAAGGTGTTAGTTTGGGTGGATTGTCTAGCCATCTCATAAGCCCATCATACATATTAAGGCGAGACGCCACGCGCCCAACATCGTAAATTACATGTGGATCAAGCGTGTCATATGGTGAAGAATTCGCAAAAACAAATTTGCTTTTTGCAAAAGACTTTGTTGGTGTACCAGTCATACTTATGGCAAATATGGCCAAAAGCACAGCAAAGGTACGAAATACTGTAATAAAAGACATAGTTCCTTTCCTCCTTACTTGCCTGCACTTATAGAAATTATGGACTATCAAGTTTCGAATTAATTATTACCAGTGCAGAGAATGATAATCCTTGGTTAACGATTCCATTGAAACCCATCCACAATTATATCTTGCCCAGTGACAAAGCAGGGCTCAGATAAAGTTAAAAACTCTACGAGCGCAGCAACATCGCCAGGCGTTCCAACTCTTTCGGACGCTATACCTTTAATTAGTTCAGCCTCACGATTAGCAATCACTGGATTCTTTGCAATTTCAGTTTTGATTAAGCCTGGACATATCGCATTAATCAAAATTTTTGGGCCTAATTCCTTTGCCAAGGCTCGTGTCATGCCAATTATACCGGCTTTTGCAGCGGCATATGCAAATCTTGAAACTGCAGCGGTTACTCCTCCGCTATGCGCATTTAACGATGACATAGAAACGATGCGGCCTTCACCAGAATCAATCATGAAAGGCGCAACAGCCTGAATCCAGTTAAAGCAACTCTTCAAATTTATATCAATAGTCCTGTCCCACTCCTCTTCTTTGATCTCGAGAATGCCGATGGGCATTGATTTACCCGCATTATTTACAAGAATGTCTATCCGACCAAATTTCTCTTTGACAGTAGCAGCTATATTTTTTGCTTTTTGATGATCCGCAACATCTGCATTAAAAACTAAACAGTCCGTGCCAAGATCTTCAATTTCTTTTTTGGTTGCGGCCATCTCGGAAGTGAGTATGTCCACTAAAACAATCGCACAGCCTTTTTCGGCCAATCGTAAAGCACACCCTCTACCAATTCCTCTGGCACCACCGGTAATTATTGCAACTTTATCTTTTTGGACCATCTGTCCACGTATCCATCTTGGTCAGAAACAACAAAAATATTGACAGTTCCGACTATTATTCGTCAATAGTTTTATATATATATCTGAATATTGGTTCATATATATGAACAAAATCAGCCTAGGGAGGGCAAATCCTTGTCTGAAAATGTCAAATCAGCTGTCCGCACTCTTCGGATGCTTGAACTGTTTGCGAACGAACAAAAACCACTTACTCTGAAGCAAATTACAACTTATTTGGAAATGCCCAAAAGCTCTGCATTCATGTTATTGAACACATTGATTCGAGAACATTATATTGAAGAAATTGGCAGTGGCCAGTTCACTCTAGCCAATACCCTAAAGGGGGCTGGCAATTGGCTTGGGGGCATTATTGAAGTCATTCGAACTGAAGCCATAAAAGAGATGGATAATCTTATTAGTGTTTTTGGCGAAAGCGTTGTTCTCGGTTGTTTAACTACTAATAACAACGTTCGCATCGTAAGCGCTCGACAGAGTACTCGAGAAATGGGCTATATCGTCGCGCAAAACCCGACGATACCCTCATGGTGTTCTTGCATGGGCCATGCGATTCTTGCCAACATGCCCGAAGACATAGTTCTAAATTATCTTAAAAAATCAGATTTAAAAAAGCTCACTGATCAAACAGTAACTGACCCAAGAAAAATCATAAGTAAGCTAAAAAAATGGCGTGATCTTGGCTATGCTTTAAACATTAATGAGCGCATTGACGGAGCCAGCGGAATTGCTGTTCCAATTTTTGACTCTAATGGATGGCCACAGGCGTCCCTCAATATCGTGATGCTGACGCCACGATTTCACCTATGCAAAGAAGAAGTTATCTCAGAGTTACAAAACTCTGCCAGGCGAATTGAAAAAGCAATATTCTTGCCACAAAAAGATACGATTATGGAACCAGAGAAATGGCTTATCGCGTAGCTGTCGACATCGGCGGCACATTTACAGATTTTTGTGTTTTCGACGAGACAACAAACACGCTTGAAACGCATAAAGTACTCTCCACTCCCGGGAAACCTGGCTCTGAAATCATTTTAGGTTTGGAAGAACTCTCCAAGAGAAAAGGTGTCAATCCGCAGAAAATTTCTTGGTTTAGTCACGGTACAACTGTTGGCATTAACACTGTTATCCAAAGACAAGGCGCAAAACTAGCCCTTTTTGTGACAGCTGGTTTCGAGGACGTTCTGGAACTTGCTCGTTTAAAGGTACCAGACCCCTACAACATTTTTTCACAGCGGCCCCAACCACTAGTGCCGCGAGAGAGAGTATATGGAATTGAAGAACGGATATTATTAGACGGCAGCGTTGAAAAAAAAGTCAATATCCAGTCCGTTAAATCAGCAATTAAAGCCGCAAAAGCCGCCGGAGCTGATACAATCGTTGTAGCTTTACTGCATTGTTATGCTAATTCGACAAATGAACAGCAAGTAAAACAGGCGATTAAACAAGTTGACGACGATGTCGAGGTTACACTGTCATCTGATGTATGGCCAGTCATTCGCGAATATGAGAGGACTGTTACTGCAACTGTAGCCGGCTACATCCAGAGGCGCGTTGCAAATTATCTCTCAGCTTTCCAAGATGCACTGAAACAAGCTGGAGTCCCCGCCCTTCCATTGATCGGAAAATCCAATGGTGGCGTAATGACCGCAGAACTTGGCAAAACAGAGCCCATATCGATGCTTCTCTCGGGAACTGCTGCGGGGGTAATGGGTGCGGCAAGCATAGCCCAGCATTCCGGCCGTGCAGAGGTTATAAGTTTTGACGTAGGTGGCACAAGCGCTGATGTTGCCATAATCATGGACGGTGCTGCTGCTTACGGAAGCGGTGAAATGGTTGGTGATTTCCCAATTTATGTGCCCACCGTTTCTGTTACCTCTATTGGTGAAGGAGGCGGCTCAATTGCTTGGGTTGACGATTTTGGCGTACTCAAAGTGGGACCTGAAAGTGCCGGGTCAACACCCGGGCCAGCCTGTTTCAACAATGGTGGGGAGAAACCAACAATCACCGATGCATTTGTAGTTTCTGGTCTACTAGTGTCTGATAGACTGGGTTATGGAGCAGTAAATCTTGATCTAAAAAAAGCCCGCGCAAGTATCAGATCCCTCGGTGACAAATTGAATTTAAGAGATGAAGAGGTTGCAGAGAGCATCATAAAAGTTGCGGTATCGGGAATGTTTTTAGAAACCTCCAAACTTTTCTCGCACCGCGGCGTGGACCCCCGCCGCTTCTCAATGGTAGCATTTGGTGGGGCCGGTCCTATGCTTGCCTGCCATTTGGCAAAAGACCTTGGTTTGGCTGAAATAATTATTCCCCCAACACCAGGCGTTTTATCCGCTTTTGGGGGGTTGGTTGCCGATATAAGAAATGATTTTATTCGCACCGTAATGGTAGACGTAAACAATAAAGGCTTAAAATCAATATTGATGTCAGTAAAGACACTGGAAGAAGAAGCCGCCAGTTGGCTCAGAGATGAGCAAGGTTTTAAAGGAAAATCAGAGTTGCTCTGGTCCTGTGATATGCGTTACCGGGGGCAATCATTTGAGATTGAGACAATAGTTAAACAAAGCTGGCTGTATGACTCTTCAAGCGAACAAATCAAAGCAGCATTCCACGAAGCGCATCATCAGGTTTACGATCACTCTGATGACCACGCCGAGGTACAAATAGTAAATCTGAGACTCGTGATTGTCGGCACAGTGCCAAAACCCTCGCTACCTATGACCAAAGAGAGAAAATCTCTGGCCACGCCAAGTAAAAACGTTAAAGTTCATGTAGATGGTAATCATCATGAAGCTGCTGTTTTTGATCGTCAAAAACTGTGTCCCGGCGACCATTTTTATGGCCCAGCCATTGTGCTCCAAGACGATACAACTACGATCGTTCTGCCCAAATTCACCGCATATGTGGATGGCGCCAAGAATTTAATTCTAACAGCTAATGGAATACAAGATGCCAGTAGATAAGGTAACTTTGGAAATACTCAAAAACCATACTCGAGCAGCAGCTGAAAGCATGGCTTATACACTTTACCGAACAGCTCATTCCACTTTTGTAAAGGAAACTGAAGACTTTACTACCGGGCTTACGACCCCAGAGGGAGAGACTTTTGCAACGCCAACTGAACTTGGAGCGACCTGGTTTGTGGGTTTAAATTATGGGCGTGCGATTGAAATGATTGATGAATATAGACCCGGCGATATTTGCATGACAAACGATCCATATTCTGGTTTTGTATGCACCCACCCGCCAGACACGCATATCTGGAAACCCGTTTTCTATCACGATGAGATTGTCGCTTTTTCAGTTGGTCACATCCACAACACTGATGTAGGAGGGGCCGTTCCCGCATCATTATCTCGTTCGCTCACAGAGGTCCATCAGGAAGGAATAAGAATACCTCCTACAAAAATCATGTCTGAGGGTGAAATCAATCAAGAGATATTAGAGATATTCATGCGGAATGTTAGAGCTCCTGAACAAAACTGGGGTGATTTAAAAGCACAAATCGCTGCTTGTAATACCGGAGAACGTAAAGTCCATGAGATGATCAAACGTTTTGGCATTGAAACTTTTCGTCAAGGCGTTGGGGATTTGCTCGATTACGCAGAAAATCAGGCTAGGGCAATAATCCGCGATTTGCCGGATGGAAAATATGATTTTGCAGATTATATCGATGAGGATGCAGTCGATGGGTGGCCTTGTCGCATAAAATTATCGTTGGAAATTAACGAGGATAATTTGATTCTGGATTTTACGGGATCAGACCCACAACTTGAAAGTTCAATGAACATGCCAACTGGAGGTGACCCTCGTCATGCATTGGTCCTTGTTGGCGTGATTTATGTTCTTTATTCTTTGGATCCACGCCTTTATTTGAATTCTGGCATTGCACGAGCCTGTCGATGCATTCTCCCATCTGGAACAATGGTAAACCCGGTTTTTCCAGCTGCAGTAGGGATGAGAACTTTGTCTTGCAATCGACTACATGGCCTGACTTTTGGCGCGTTTGCGCAAGCTGTACCTGATCGTTTAATGGGAGCTCCCGCCAGTGGCGGCCCAATTATGAATGTAAATACCACAGACATTAAATCAGGACGTCGAATCATGGCAGCAATAAACCCCATGACCGGGGGCTCTGGAGGCAGTGCCAGCCGTGATGGCAATGATGGCTCCGGTGCCAATCAAGGTTTTTTGAAAAACACGCCCGTTGAGGTAAATGAGGTTGAAGCCGGCATAAAGGTTCACCGGTACGGTCTGGTAACTGACTCTGCCGGCCCCGGCAAACACCGTGGCGGCCTTGGAACGGAAATGATCTTTGAGTCTCTTGCGCCTAATACAAAAATTACTGCTCGCAATCGAGACCGAACCGAATTTTCAGGTTGGGGTATTGCGGGCGGTAAAGCCGGTGGAGCGTCTAGCTTCTTGAGAAACCCCAATCAGAAAAACGAAATCAATCTTGGTAACACAGATATAGTAACCGTTGATCCTGGTGACTTAATCTATGTAAGTTGTGGTGGCGCCGGAGGATGGGGCGACCCCTTTACACGTGAACCAAGCGCTGTTCTTAAGGACGTGAAATGCGGGTGGGTCACACCACAGCATGCCCAAAAAGCATATGGCGTGATCATAAAAAATGATATGATTGACAAGCCAGCAACTGAGTTATTCCGAAAAAAAAATAAATCCAAAACAAGCGCAGTAAAAGACAATACTTTCTATAGTGTCTGCACCGCTCAATTAGAATTTGAAAAAATATGGACCGAAAAGAACTACGACGCGCTAACCGAGGGACTGTGTACGTTACCAGTAAGCTGGCGCTTTTTTGCTAAGCACCAAATTTTTTCAACTATTGACAAAATGGCTTCAGATGACCCGGCAAGAATCGATGGTACCGCTGTTAAACAAGCCTTATCCGAACTGATTGAGAAATTTCCTGATCTCAAGGCTACAGAAGATGCCTGAATGATAGTTACAGGGGGAAGGCACAAATGAGATTGGAATTTGAGGGTCAAACGGTTTTTGTAACTGGGGCAGTCAGGGGAATAGGCAGAACGATTTGTCATCGGTTTGCTGAACTTGGCGCGTTGGTTTGGGCCGCCGATATCGAAGAGCAGCTGTTATCAGAAATAACTGATGGTCTAGACGACAAGGTGATGCCACGTATTAAGACTGTTCATCTTGATGTCACAAACCCAAAAAATGTCCAAGATATTGTTGCTCAGGCCCAAAAGGCCTCCAATACCGGCGCAATTGATGTGCTGATTCATTCTGCCGGAGGAGTAAAATCAAGATTTAAAACACCCATCGAAAAAGTATCTGATGCCGATTGGCGCGCTATTCAGGCGGTAAATGTGGATGGTGCTTTCAACTTGACGCGAGCCGTGGTACCGAAAATGAAAGAGCGTAAAAAGGGTAAAATTGTAATCATTTCGAGTCGTGCAGGACTTGGTGTGTCGCTCACTGGTGTTCAAAGCTATGGCACTGCCAAAGCTGCACAAATTGGCTTAGTGAAACAACTCGCTTCTGAGCTTGGCCAGTTTGGTATTACAGTAAATTCTGTTGCGCCTGGCTTCATGCCCACAAGCCCAGATTACATTAAGCAATGGAATTCCTACGGTGCAGAAAAACAAAATGCGATAGTGGAGGGTATTGCAATGCGGCGCATTGGCAAACCAGACGACATCGCAAATGCAGTTATTTTCTTTTCATCTAATTTAGCCAACTGGGTAACCGGCCAAACATTGGCAGTTACTGGGGGCCCCTAAGGATGGCTAACAGCCGTAATCAGTTTGCGATTGCCGTTGATATAGGCGGTACTTTCACCGACGTCGTGATTGCCGACAGGGACAAAAATTGTTTTTTTGTTACCAAAACAGGTTCGACACCACTGAATCCAGCTGACGGCTTTTTTAATGCAGTTGAGTCAGCTCTAAAGCTTTGTGATGCGAGCCCGATGGACGTCAATATTGTTTTTCATGGATCAACGGTTGCAACCAACGCAATATTGGAGAGTAAAGGTGCCAAAACTGCGCTACTCACTACAAAAGGTTTTCGCCATGTCTTGGATATCGGGCGGGCAGAAATCCCCCGCGAGGCGAATTTATATGGGTGGGTAAAACCAAAGAGGCCGGTTCAACCACGAGATGTGTTTGAGGTCGATGAAAGAGTCCGCAGTGATGGATCAGTAGCAAAACCAATCAACAAAAATCAGCTAGAAAAAATAGTAAAAAAAATTGCTGATGGCAAATATGAGGCGGTCGCTATCTCTTTACTCCACTCCTACCTTAATGCTGATCATGAAAAACAAATCTACAACTTACTAGCTGAGAGATTTCCAAACCTCGAGATTTCCATATCAAGCGATGTTCTGCCAGTTTTTCGTGAATATGAGCGTTCCATGGCAACCATAATGAACGCTATGGTTCAACCCCTCGTTGGAAAGTATATTCGCCAGCTTGAGGACGGATTGGCAGAAAAACGAATCAAAGCACCATTATTTATAATGAAATCTAACGGGGGCGTATTTTCTCCCCAAGAAGCTGCTAGATCTGGGGCGCACATGGCTTTGTCAGGCCCGGCGGCAGGAACCAATGGTGCAGCAAACCTCGGACATTTGTGCAAAATTGAAGATATCATCACGATCGATATAGGTGGCACAAGTGCGGATATATCACTAATAAGAGGTGGAAAGGCAGAGATTGCCAACGGCACCAAAATTAATGACCTACCGCTCTCATTAGCTGTTACTGACATCCACACAATTGGTGCCGGCGGAGGCTCCATCGCACGCATTTCCGATAATGGTGCAATTATGGTTGGGCCAAAAAGTGCAGGAGCTGATCCCGGCCCTGTAGCTTATGGAAAAGGAGGCATTTATCCAACAGTTACTGATGCAAATTTAGTTCTTGGACGTTTGCCAGAAAAGCTACTTGATGGGGCATTGAGACTGGACAGTAAAGCGGCCTCCTTTGCAATAAAAAAATACATTGCGGATCCGCTGGGCACCACCGTAGAGGCAGCCGCAATTGGGATATTGGCCATCGTCAACGAAACAATGAATAATGCGCTTAAACTTATGACTGTGGAACGAGGGCTGGATCCCAAAAACTATACTTTGATAGCTTTTGGAGGCGCTGGCCCTGTTCACGGTGGACAACTCATGCGACTATTGCGGACAGAAAAGCTGCTAATCCCAAGATATCCCGGTATACTCTGTGCAACAGGTCTTTTATCAACAGACTTAAGGTATGACTTTGCAATCACACGTGTACAAAGGGCTGGTCAATACAACAAAAAAGAAATTTCAGAAACATTTAACAGTTTGAGTGATATAGCAAAAGCTAAACTCAAAAGAGATAAGATTGATCCAGCCCAATGCCATTTAAAACGTGGCGCGGATGTTCGATATGCAGGGCAAGGAACAGAGCTTTCAATTTCATTTTCCGATGGTGCAATTACATCAGTTTCAATAGAGCGCGCCGTGGCTGAGTTTCACAGGATCCACAAAGAGTTATATAATTTTTCTGATGAAACGGCACCGGTGGAATTTGTGAATTTTCGTATCACTGCTATTGGCGCAATGAACCATATCCCGCAGCCAAAACTTCCCCAGTCTCGAGGTGTTGATATTCCTGCAACAGATTATAGACAGGTGGTTTTTGATATGAATGGCCCACAACGCACACCTGTCTGGCGGCGGGAAGACCTTTTGAATGGCCACCAATTTGTTGGTCCAGCAATCATTGATCAGCTCGACACAACATCGATAATTTATAGTGGACAGCGCGCAAAGGTAGATGAGTGGGGCAACATTCTGGTTTCCGAGGTAATGCAATGAAGACATCACCGGATGATGCTAATCAAAGATTTACTGTTGAACTAATCAAAGGCGCACTGAATGCGTCAAGACGTGAGATGGAAGCACTCATTACGCGAACCTCAATGTCACCTTTCATTCGGGAAAAAAAAGATTTTTTCACTGCAATTTTAAATCCGCAAGGTGAACTTGTGGTGTCCACAAGTCTCACATTGGCAGGAAATCTAATTGATAGCATTCTTGATTCTTATCCATTACATACCATGAAAAATGGTGATCTTTATTGGTATAATGACCCATATTTCACGAGTGGTGCAGTCAGCCATTTACCAGATATGGTCTTTGTGATGCCTATCTTTTCTAAAGCGAGAGTTATCGCTTTTGTTGAATGCTGGGGGCACCTCTGGGACATTGGCGGTAGGGTTCCGGGATCAATAAGCCCAAATGCAAAGTCGGTTTATGAAGAGGGTGTTATGATACCGCCTGTAAGGGTTATTCAAGCCGGCGTTCGTAATGAAGAGGTCTTTCGGATTTTCACTCGTAACTCGCGGTTTCCTGAAATGTTAGAAGGCGACTTAAATAGTTTGATGGCAGCATGTCAACTGGGGAAAAAACGTGTCGAAGACTGTATAAATGTTTATGGTGAAAATAATCTAGAACTAGCACTCGAGAAAACAATCTCACAAACAGAAGCCGCATTAAAAAGCCAGATTGATCAACTCATACCAGAGGGAGAATGGGCCTTTAGAGACCGGATAGACAGCGACGCCGTTTCTGATAGGAGCTATTATGTTGATGCTATTCTTCGGCATAAACGAGGAGAGCTCACAATAGACTTCACACAAACTGATAAACAAGCAGCCGGACCAATAAATTTTATTATGGACGAATCAGTTCCAAAATTCATGCTTGGGCTTTATTTAACACATGGTATGGATGGCGTGATTATGAATGCCGGCTTTACACGTGCATTGGGGGCAATAAAAACATCCCCAGGAACCCTATTAGCACCAAATTCTCCAGCCCCCCTTGGATTGCGATCTCATACAATGTTTCGTGTGAATAGCGCTTTATTTGGCTGCCTGGCACAGGCTATGGATGGTGCTGCATCCGCAGCATCAAGTGTTTATGTTCTGTATTATCTTCGCGGAAAACGACCAAATGGGGGTGAAGATTTATGCATAGAGGGTTTGTCTGTCGGGTACGGTGCTAGAAATTTTGCCGATGGCCTCGACGCTGTTTACTACGTTGCCCAGGAAAATTACCCTGTTGAGTTTGCGGAAATGGAATTTGGGCTAGAAATTGAGCAATTTAGTGTCCATTGCGACTCTGGAGGGGCAGGCAGATATCGCGGTGGATGCGGGATCATGCGCGACGTTCGAGTGCTTTTGGATGAGATGACGCTCGGGATAAGGATTGATAATTGTCGCTACCCCGCATTTGGCACAAATGGTGGCAAGTCAGGCATGCCGGGTGGGGTCATCATAAATCCCGGCACGACTGGAGAGCGCAGGATCAAACCTCTTAGTGATGGAACAGTCGTAAAAAAAGGTGACTTGATTAGGATTATTACACCCGGAGGCGGTGGATGGGGATCCCCACTCGATCGGCCCCAGCATGATGTTTTAGACGACGTGCTAGATGGCTATGTATCTATTAAACAAGCAAAAAATCAATATGGTGTAGTTTTGTCAAAGGATGGGTTAGCAATTGACCTTTACGAAACCAAAAAATTAAGAGCTAGCCGTCCTCGTGCACCTGAAATGTTCCATCGTGGAGAATATTATAACGCCGAAGATGATCGCACCCCGCAAAATCAATAAACTTTTTAAATTTTAGATCCCTCCAGGCCACTCCTTTCCATCAAGCTCTAACTCATTATATTCTTGGAGGGTTTGGAAGTGATAATCCCTATCCTCAACAAATAAGTCAGCAACAATTGATTTTGCCAAACGCTCGGCGCCAAAACTAGTGTGTGGAATATCGTTAGCAAGATTCCCGAGGGATAATTGTGCACCATGATTAAAGCAGCGCACACGGCCTAATGCTGGGCTTTTTTTTGTTTCTTTTGTTTGGAAACCAAATCCTTGTGACAAATAAGGAAACGCAGCCCACTCCTCATCAGAAGATACCCAAGTTTCGGGTGGCATCTTATCTCGCCACAATTGAATTTCATCAACAAAACCAGCGATTGCAGCGTTGGCAAACAAATCCACTGTAAAACCTGTCGCCAAAATAACTTTATCAACGTTCATAGAAAAATTATCTGACATTAATACTAGCTGCTCACCAGCATTACAGACCTCAATTATCTTTGTGTGAGTAACAATATTCACTCCTAATTTTGAAACGCGTTTGACAGTGTGTTTTGGTGGGGCAATCCTACTGGCGGTGATATGCCTCAGCCATTTTAATTTGTAATGATCAGCCAATAACGGAAAGCCCTCAGCAAATCCCGACGTGACAGTGTGTTTCATTTTATTCATACGTGGTACTTCTCGTGCGCGACCAATTATAGTTACATTGGCCCCAGACTCAGCCAGTACCGCAGCATTATCAAAAGCAGACGCAGCCAAACCAACCACAGCCACGTCCTGTCCAGTTACTGACGAAAAATCAAAAAATTTAGATGAGTGACAAACCCGAGAGTCTTTCCATAAAGTTTGGAATGCTTCTGGAATCCTAGGTTTTGCCAGGCCCTCTCGACCAGTAGCGAGAACCACTTGCCGCGCGTATGTGCGTGACGGAGCCCCCTTTGAGTCAAGTGTTTTGATGGCCACATACTCATCTTTAGGGACGATTTCAGATACAGTAGTCTCATACTCTACATCTGCTCGCGTTACTTTTGCATACCATTCAAGATATTCAGCCCAGTCCTCTCTTCCGAAATATTCGAAGGCTTCCCAATCTAAATTTGGTCGGCTGGCCTGCCACCAAGCCTGGGGCGTGAGCAAGGCTTGATCAAGGGACGGGCCACTTTGTTTTTTTCCGGATCTAAGAAACTGCATGCGAGCATAATTTCGCCACGGGCCAGCGAACCCTGCTGGCTTTGCATCAAACTGACGAATGTTCAAAACTCCCAATCGTCGAAGCGCAAACGCCGCCGCGAGACCATTCATCCCACCACCAATGATTAGTACGTCCAGCATCGATTTCCCGTCTGGCCCTTTTATCAATGGAACGAACGGTTTTGGCGGATGATCTAGAATCGAAAAACTCTCGTCAATTTTAGCTTGTAAAGCTTCTAATGTCTCTAACATTCGTCAGAACCAACTGCTCCAAGATCCCAATAAAGGCCCGTCATTATTTGAAGCGCCTCGCGACAAACGGGTAACAAAATATGCTCGTTAGGCGCATGCTGGCTGCAACCAGAATAGGAATGCGGTACCCAAATTGCAGGCAACCCTAATAAATCGGTGAATAGATCATTACAAATTGAACCACCCATTTGAGGAATAACTGCTGGCGCTTTACTGCATGTTTTAATCATTGACGCGATAACGCGTTCAACCCACTGATTGTCTGGCTCAGTTCTGCTAGCGAGATAACCCCCTCTGTTTCCTTCCGGTGGCGCCTCAATCTTCACATCCCTAAAGCCTCTTTTGTCCAGATGCTTACGCAAAGCAGTTAATGCATTTTTATGATCTGTTCCTGCAATATATCGGAGCTGACAATGGGCACGCGCTGATGGAGAGACTGCATTTACTGGCTGTGTAGGGTTACCAGAAGTCATGGCGAGAACACAAAAGTTATTCCAAGCATAAACATTTTCAGCTGCTGTCAACCCAGGCTCTCCCCACTCATCATCTGGGATGGGTCCGCCGAGCCCTGAATCTATTCTGATATCCCTCAAAAGATCACGGGTTTGGGGAGTTATTTCTGGGGGTCTCCACTCCTCAACATCTATTTTGCCATTTGAACTGGATATGCAAGAAATGGCATTTGACAAAATGATCGCAGGATCACGGAGGGCTCCACCCCAATTTCCTGAATGGTGACCGCCGGAGCGCAAATCACACGCCAAGTCAAAGTTGATTGCACCACGTGACCCCAGACATATCGTGGGTAAATCCCGTTTTACGCGAGGGCCATCAGACGCAATAAAAACATCTGCCTTAAATTCATCAAGATTCTGAGTAATCACGTCCCCTAGGCCCAACGAACCATTTTCTTCACCGGTCTCAACAACAAACTTGGAGTTGAAACCGAGGGCTCCGCGCGTTTCAAGCGTGTGCTTTAACGCGATAATATTAATCCAATGCTGGCTCTTATTATCCGCTGTTCCCCGACCGTAAACACGCTCACCATCAACCTCTGCTATCCAAGGGCTTCTGCTATCAGCCCACCGCTCTTCCATACCAAGTATAACGTCACCATGGCCGTATCCCAAAATAGTTGGCAAAGACGGGTCTTCAATACGTGTTGCAAGCAAGACTGGGCCAAAACCACTCACTGGGTTAGCAAATATCTTTGTGCCAAAGCCCATCTTCTTAAACACTGGCGAGATTGCCTCGCTTAAATATTTTTCACAATGCTTCAAACCGCCCTTGGTTTGACTTTCAGTTGGGATTTTTATCAGCGTTTTGATATCAGACAAAAATTTGCCGCTGTCAAAATATTCAAATGATTTAGCAATTGCCTTGTCGCGCGTCATTTCTTCCTCATCTAACTAAAGGTTTTTGTTATCCGATTGTAACATGAATCAAACATTTGCGGTGAGCATTCTCTAACTTGTTCCACCATCAACCGCTAGCACTTGCCCTGTGATCCAGCTTGCTGCATCACTTGTCAAAAATGCGACAGCACTCGCAATATCCGCTGGTGTTCCCAGCCTCCGAGTATGTATTCGTTCCAACAAATTTTTCTGACCTTTTGGCCCATAACCGTCCCACTGTCTTTGCGTCATTGGATTTGACAATACAAGGCCGGGAGCAATTGAGTTGACTGTAACACCATGGCGAGCAAATTCAGAACTAAGTTGTTTGGTGAGGCCGATCAAGCCGTGCTTAGCAGCAGTATAAGCTTGTATGCCTGTGAGGCTTGGCCTCAGGCCTGCCCCAGAGCTAATAGTTACAATTCTGCCCCAACCGTTCGCAGTCATCATCGGTCCCATATGCCGCGTTAAAAAAAACACGGAGTCCAAATTAGCAGCAAAAATTTCACGCCAGTCATGCTCAGAAACTTCAGTGATGGGCTTGCCAGTTTGCCTACAAACACCACCGGCAGCCGAAACTAAAATATCAATGGAATCAACCTCCAAACGCAAATTTTCTATTAAACTGGAAACACTACTTTCCCTGCCAAGATCCGCTCCTACAGCTGCCAAGCCAAGATCGGATGAAGTTTTATTCAGGTCTTCGCCCGGTAAATCTGTGATTATAACCCTCACGCCATTTGTTGAGAGTTCTGCTGCTATGGCTTTTCCTAAACCTCCCAAGACGCCTGTCACCAGGGCCACGCGCTTCCTCATTTCCTAATTTCCTCCCGCCAGTTAATGTCAGCAACACGCATATAGTTTCTCCAAAGTTCTTCAAGAAACATCAAAAAAAACCGAGAGTATGATTGAGACGTACTCTTAATCTCAAAATCAAATTCGTTTCTAAATGATTAGACATCCATTGTCACTGTAACACACGTATTGGTCAATGAGCTTGGTTTAGACCCAAACAGATAGTTACACCGTTGGAAATAAGCTTTATCACGAAGTATTTAATGGATTAAACCTCAAGACCCCTATGTCAGCTTAGTGGGTGGTCCGGTTGGGAAAACATAATTGGAAAAAACATACATAGACATCGAAATAGAGGGGCCAATTCCAAATGCAAAAAGGAGTGTTCCAACTCCAGCAACACCACCCAATACCCAACCCAAAGTAACTACAAAGACCTCAATAGCAGTTCGTACGGCAGCAAGCGGCAAATTTGAATACTTCTGTAGGCCTGTCATTAATCCATCTCTTGGCCCAGGTCCAAGATTTGCTATCAAATAAATACCACCACCTATTCCAGTAATTAGCACACCAATAAATGCCTCCATGATTTGTAATGCTTGATTTTCAAATTGTGGAAGCTGTGGGTGGGCCACCTCTATGACAAACGCAACAATCAATATATTCAGAACGGTTCCAATCCCCGGGATTTGGCGAAGCGGATACCAAAGCAGCAACACACACGAGCTCACTACGAGGGTTGAAAAACCAATGCTCCAACCCATCAATTTTGCGATGCCATCTGCAAGGACTGTCCAAGGGCTAACTCCAACACCTGATGCTATCAAGAAAGCTTCACCCACCCCAAACAATGTGAGGCCTATTATCAACATAAGCAAGCATATGGGCCTCGGTTTCAATGTGAAGGTTTTTTGAGAGCTCCAAAAGAGCTTTGGGATTTTTTTTACCCTAAAAACATCCAACACAGTATGACCCTCTTACTTTGAAAAAGACTCCCAAACTTTCAAACCCCACTCATCATTTGGCAAAATAATCACAAAAAGAGAATTAAAATAAACATGCTAATTTGCAACTAATTACGTTTTTAAGGTACTTTTATTGTACACGTTTACCGCCACTTTGTGAGACCTTGAACGCAGCAGATAGCATTATTTCATAGAAAAAGGTAAGCCAATGAAAAAACCAGGGCTAACTCAAAAACTGAAATTGCGAGAAATAGAACTTCCAAATAGAATCGTCTTATCCCCTATGCAGATGTACAAGGCATCACAGCACGGACAGATGACAGATTGGCACCTGGTCCATTACGGCAAATATGCATATGCAAAATTTGGTTTGATTTTCACTGAAGTTTTATGCGTGGAGAAGCGAGGGCGAAGCACCTATTCGGACGCCGGTATCTGGAATGATTCACACGTCAGGCAACTCAAGAAGATTGCCGCATATATTCGCTCACAAGGGAGCATTCCAGCTGCTCAAATTGGACATTGCGGCCCAAAATCCTCAAGACAAAGGCCTTACGATGGATTACAGCCCCTTAAAAACCTTCAAAAAAAAGAAGAGCCGGGCTGGCGAATTGTCTCGTGCAGCGGTATTCCGGCAGCACCTGGATACGACACTCCGACCGCACTCTCGACCTCGGGCGTAAAATCGTTGGTTAAAAAGTTTGGTCTTGCTGCAAAAAGATGTGATGAAGCGGGCTTTGACGTTCTGGATGTACATGCAGCACACGGCTACCTGATACATTCTTTTCTGTCGCCATTAAGTAACTTTCGAAATGATGAATATGGCGGAAACAAAAAAAACCGACACAAGTTTGCGATTGAGATTGCTCTTGAAATAAGGAAGTTCTGGCCCGCAAACAAACCCTTGTTTTTCAGACTTTCTTGCATTGATAGGTTTCCGGGTGGATTGGAAATAGAAGATACAATCTCACTCTCAAAAGCCCTCAAAAAAGTGGGCGTAGATTTAATTGATTGCTCGTCAGGGGGAATTAAAGGACCAAATTCTTTATTCAGCCTTGCGGCAAAAGAGGTACCAAAACCGGGTTTTCAAGTGGGTTTTTCGGAGGCAATCAAGCAAAACGCAAATATTGCGACTATGGCAGTTGGGATGATTTCTGAACCGCGGCATGCAAATGACATCATTGAACAAAAAAAGGCGGACCTAATTGCCCTTGGCAGGGAGGCTTTGGTAAATCCAAATTGGCCGCTCTGTGCGATGCGTGACCTTAGCGAAGATAAAAACTTTAACGATTGGCCACCTAACTCAGGGTGGTGGCTGGAGGTCAGACAAAGAATGTTAAATTCAACCGATCCCAATGATTGGAAAGTTGGGCCAGCGGCAGGTAATACGCCCAAATGACCAAGCGTTGATAGGAATTTAACAAAACTATCCAAAAAAAACTAATCAAACACCAATTTTGCAAATTAGTTTTGTTACAAATTCGGTAGAATTGGCGTTGCCCCAACTGGACGTTGCCAAACTAATGAAGAAAATTCATCACAAGCTGGACAGAATGGCTCCCAGTCCTCACTTAAATTGTTACAAGAGAGACATTGCCAAAACGGCCGGCTATCATCTGACTCATGAGATTTGTCATTTTTAGCGTCTTTATTAGACCCTTGAACTTTTTTGATGATATTATTCCCGTCAAATAGTAAACGCTCAGCTTCACCATCCAACCCGACATCTCGTGCCTGCTTAGCAACTAGTTGATAGGCTAGTCGATGGTATTTTTTGTCAACTTTATCAAGCAGTTTAATTAAGCGTGCGATAAATTGACCATCATTGCTTTTCCATGCCTGTTTCAATCGTTTGGCTATGGCAGAGTGGGGCGTTCGTTGAAATCCTTTTTCTAGAATCTTTGCGGCTTTAACAAAAGTCCCATCTTCAAGATAGAGATCAGCCAGCATAATTAACGCAGGCAAAAAACCTGGATCAATTTTCAGTGATGCAACCAACGCGCTCATAGCGGCTTGCCGATCCGAAGCTAGCAAATCACCAGCCCGCAGAAATTCTATCGCACAACGCTGACGTAAAAGGCTGTGAACTTGTTCTGAATTAGAGGGTTTGTTTTTTGATTTTTTCTGAGATTTGCTCACCACATCAAGCGCCGGAAGGGCCGCATGCCAGTCAGCACGTCGAGCTTCCAAATTCAACAAATGACGAGCCGCCAAAACCGATTTTGGTTTAATTGCCAAAGCCGCGCGTGCTGCATCTCGTGCTTTTGCAGAATCTTGGTCATCGATTGCGAGTCGCATCAATCCAATATGGCCCAAAAATGCCGTTTCTCCATCATCCAGCAATGAGGTAAAATATCGGCGTGCAGCTTGATGATCACCGTTAAGATGTGAGGCCTGAGCAGCCAACAGACCAGTCAATTGTGGCGCCCTCATGAGCCGTCCGGCACGGCTCGCATATTTAATTGCTTGAGCCGGCTCACCAGCAGAAACCGCCAAAAAACCCAGAGTTAATGCGCGGTGGCCGGCATCGTCACGGCGCTGGCGCAATCGCCCCCCAAGCCAACGTGGCATCCCACGAATGTACCGTATCAGTCGGTCAAAAAATACAAGCACTAGGGAAAAAACAACAACAAAAACCACCGCAAGACTTGTTGGCAGTTCCATCCGCCAGCCAAGCCATTCAACTTGTACCGCTCCAGGCTGCGCGGAAAGCCAGCTCGTGGCGGCGGCGGCAACGGCAAGAACTATAAAAAGAGTTAGTAGCTTTATGAACATTATCTAAACTTAACACAACCCCTACTATCATTGCACCGAGAGAGCGCCAGCAAGCCTGTCTGCTACCAGCGTACTTACCACCCGATCAAGGGATTGCCGGCTTTGGGCTAATCCTATCCAGTTTTGGAGAGATGGTAAATCCGGGCCCGCCCAGCGACCAGCGGCACGAACCGCCCCATTCAAATCCTGGATCGCCAGGGCGCTCTCAAACGCGCGCAATGCCAATTCATTCCCGTCAGCCCCAATGCCAATTTCACGTAGCCGAACAAGCTGCCCAAGCTTAGCGCCAGTTTTTTCTAAAAATCCTGAGTCATCATCTGCTTGATTTAATGCTTTGGTCATTTGTGGCACCAAGTCATAGGCAGCCTGAATTAAACTAAGTGAGCGTTCAGGTGTTGGAGTTGCTGCGATTCGCAACTGGTCAAGGTCAGGGATAGTTGCGCCTTGGTCGGCCAGTACTTGCAGTAGATTAATCCAGCGATTAAGCGGCGCCCCCATCATGTTATCAGCCAAAAGGCCACTGATGATAAGAAGGCTAGCCTGATCGGACGTGAGGCTGAAATCAGAACTAGCTTTGTTATTTGCATCAACGCCTGCCGTATTGCTGACAGTCGTGTCTGCCCGTTTTTTTGTCATTACAGCGGCTAAGTCTTTTACTGCCATCTCAAGCGCGACAAATCGTTGATCAATCCTGGCAGCCACACGTTTTGTATCGTTTGTATTTACAGCATCATTGTTACTAGTTTTGTCGGTATCGATTAAGTTATTCGAGAGTGCAGCATTGGAGAGCTGATCAACGCGCTTGCTGAGGGTAGCAATGGCTTTTTTCTGACTAATTTCGTTTGCCGCAATCGTGGCCTCCGATGCAGCAAATCGTTTTTCGACCACTTCTGATTTAGACTCGTCAACTGCAGCTATCTGGTCATTTTGCCAAACGGTAAAGCTGGCAAACCCAAGCGCGATAAAGGATAAAACAAGTGATGCCAGCGCGATCAAGAGTATAGGCCCAGATGTCTGGACCGATCGAGTTGCTCTGGCTGAAGCACCAGATGGGTGCGACTCTTTAGCCTGCGCTGGCTTTTCGAGCACGTCGCCTTCAATCATTTCATCTGTCTTAATGGACGGTTGCTTCGCTTTTGCCATATTGTTTTTTATTTACCCTATTCATTTAGATCAAAGATTCCTGATTTAATACAACTTTATTTTAAAACCACCCAAAGGTTATTCAAAAAATACCCTAGCGGCTAGGTATGATCACCGTATGACATACTCAAATTGTTGCGCCGGTGCGATAAAACAGCAATTGCTAGAAGCCGACTCCGGCGCGGCTGCCGCGCGATATATACGGTCTGCCAACCACCGCCTGCTGCCTCCGCAATAGCAGAACTTCCAGCAATTAACACCATCCCTGCAAGGCTCGAGGCTTTGCCAGCAGCATCAAGGTTTCTCCTAAAAATCTGGACTGAGCGCACAGACATCGCAACCACTGCCGCTATTGCGCCTTCGGTGATTTTATCGGTTATTGTTGAATCCAGCCCAGCATTGGCAATCATCTGATAGACCGGCAAGCGCTGAACCGCAACACCATGTGTGGACAAGGCCGCAACCAGATCAAAACTTATTTCAACCGCGCTTGGCCAGAGCAGGGGTAAATTCGTATTAAAAGATACGCCGTTTTCCTGCTTGCCTATCTTTTTATTAAAATAACAGCGAATTGGGGCCAGCAGACCAGCTCCACCACCGGTACCTCTGATAATATTTGAGAACCCCGCATCCCGAGCGGCAGCGGCAGTTGCTGATCCAACAACAAAGACCGGTAATTTGGCCCACCTAACTCTATCTGCATTGACTTTGTCAAATTTTGTGATCGCTTCAACTGCATTTCGGCTCGTCATGATAATACCAGAAAAATTAAATGATTCAGGTAGTTCATGTGTTTGGCACGTCCTTTTCATTGACGGGCTGACAAGCGCTGGAACACCATATCTCACTAAAAGGGCGACATCACGATCAGCATCGGGTTGAGGCCGGATGATCAAGGTCATTTTCGCCATCATCTTCCCTTTCAGCCATTCTACCAAATTGTCTATCGTAACGGCGCTATTCTTGCTACCGGTCAAATGTTTAGCGGCCGCGATAGGTAGCAGCATAACATCATCAATGTCACAACAACACTCGCATATTTACCGTGATCAAAACAGAAAGTCCCGCCCACCAGCAAGGCCAAGTAATTCAGCGCCTAAAGCAGATCCCAAGGTCGATGCTTGATCTAATGGAGCGCGCATTTGCTGGCGATATGACTCGCTGCCATCAGGACGCAAGATCATCCCATCAAGAGTTAGATACCCTCTCTTATCTAGGGTCGCGCTTGCCGAAATAGGCGTTTGGCATGATCCATCAAGAAAGTCCAAAAGGGCGCGTTCCGCCGTTACCTCGGCTAATGCATTCGGACAGGTTAGCCCGCCAACAAGCCTTTTGACTATGCTGGCCCGCTTTGTTTGAGGCACCGCAATTTGCACTGCCAGCGCACCTTGTCCTACAGCAGACGGCATAATTTCGGCCTCAATTGGTGTAAAATCGATATCCACCCCGAGGCGTTTAATCCCAGCAACCGCCAAAATGATTGCATCATAATCACCAGCCGCTAGCAGATCCAGCCTACGGTTCAAGTTACCCCGAATGAGATTGATCTTAAGGTCTGGTCGGTAATTTAATAGAATTGCTGAACGCCGGACAGATGCTGTGCCAATCCGCGCCCCTTTTGGCAACTCATCGAGGCTACGATACGGCCCAACAAGGGCGTCTCTACGGTCCTCACGCACCAGCACAGCCCCAATTTCGGTATTTGGCGCAAAATGCGTTTCCATATCCTTCATGGAATGGACAGCTGCATCACACTCACCAGAAAGAATGGACCGTTCAAGCTCTTTAATGAACAAGCCCTTACCACCCGCCTCAATCAGTGGGCGATCCAAAATCCGGTCACCTTGCGTTGTGACTGGCCGCACCTCTACCGCGGCTGGCTGAAGCCCAGAACAAACCAATCTCGCCTGCACCATCGCAAGTTGCGATGCACGGCTGGCTAACTTCATTGGTTCACTGTCAAAAAAGGAAATATCAAGTTCCATAGCAGGCCATGTCTAAAGGCCTAACCCACAAATGCAAAGCCAAAAAACTAACTTTTACTGAAAATGAGCATCTTTAACAGTTTTGCCAACAATGCTGGCATCTCCATCCGGCTTCAGATATTGTGATACTGTCTTTTTTACGGAAACTAAGTCCATGGTGCATCGTCCCTTTATAATGCTTGGTATAGAGAGTAGCTGTGACGAAACAGCGGCAGCAATCGTTGTTGATGACAAAACGATACTTGCTAACGAAATCGCCTCACAGATACAAACCCATGCCAAACATGGTGGCGTTGTTCCTGAAGTGGCAGCGCGTTCACACTTGGAAGTTATCGATCAGGTAATTACTGATGCGTTGGCCAAAGCCAAACTAAAAATGGGAGATATTGACGGCGTAGCAGCAACTGCCGGGCCCGGACTGATTGGTGGCGTTGCAGTTGGCACCGTTACCGCAAAAGCCATTGCCGCAGCTCGGGAGATCCCATATTACGCAGTCAATCATCTGGAAGGCCATGCCCTTAGTCCGCGTCTTACGGGCAATTTGTCATTTCCCTACTTGTTGCTTCTAGTATCAGGTGGGCATACGCAATTACTGGCAGTAAAGGGTCCTGGACGCTATCAACGTTATGGCACAACGATGGATGATGCAGCGGGTGAAGCTTTTGACAAGTGTGCCAAAGCAATGGGGCTAGGCTTTCCGGGGGGGCCCGCCATCGAAGCTGCAGCAAAAACAGGCAATAGCAAAGCCATTGACCTTCCACGCCCTCTAAATGGCACACCTGGGTGCCATTTTTCTTTTTCCGGTCTTAAAACAGCGTTTTCCAATAGGCTCCAGAAACTTGGTGGGCCAAATACCGCCCCCGTAGCTGATCTAGCGGCAAGCTTGCAAGCCGCAATTGCCGATTGTCTTGCAGACCGAACTAAACAGGCGATGACTAGGTTTCGTGATGAATTTCCGCCGGCAGATAGGCAGCAGCCTCTCCTTGTAATTGCTGGTGGAGTTGCCGCAAACCAATATATTTTCGACCAACTGCTAAATAATGCCAATGCCGCTGGTTTCCAGATATCGGTTCCACCGGCCATACTATGTACCGATAATGCTGCAATGATCGCATGGGCTGCGCTGGAACGGCTTGGGGCACCAGATACGCTTGATTTTGTTCCACGCCCAAGATGGCCGCTTGACCCGAATGCCAGTCCACCGCCTGGACGAGGAGTACGCCAATGACCCATATTGTAGTCATAGGGGCTGGAAGCTGGGGCAGCGCAATAGCCACGGCCCTGATGCGCGCTAAACAGCAAAACAGTAAAACTAAACAGGTTACCGTTCTGGCTCGTCGTCAGGAGAGTGTTGATGCCCTTGCTGAAGGACGCTGTTTATATCTCCCCAAAAATTCGCCAGCCATGTCCATTGCCGCCAACACTGATCCGGCCTGTCTTGATGACGCTGATCTGATTTTTGTTGCGACGCCTGTTGTGGCAAATCAGGCAACCTTTCTAATGATACATGATCGACAGAGTGACCAGCAAAAAAAAGAGCGACAAAATCAGAGATTAGCCACAATTGTGTTATGTGCGAAAGGAATTGGCAAAGCCGATGACGGCAACGCTATGCTACTTACAGAACTTGCAGCCAACATTTTACCCGGCCATCCACTTGCAGTATTTTCTGGACCCAGCTTTGCAGATGAGGTGTTCGGCGGGTTGCCTGCGGCCTTGGTAACAGCTAGTCACACGCCTGCAACCGCCATTCAGATTCAGAAGGCGTTTGAAGGCAGTAATTTACGCCTATATAGCAATGATGATCCCATTGGCGTCACACTTGCAGGCGCAATGAAAAATGTGATTGCTATTGCCGCTGGCTGTGCAGTTGGAGCTGGATTTGGTGACAATGCCAAGGCGGCAATCCTAACACGCGGCCTTGCAGAAATTGCCCGCTTTGCCACCTTAATGGGGGCAAAACCCGACACAATTTTTGGCCTTGCCGGAGTTGGTGATCTTGCACTCACCTGTGCGGGACCGCACTCACGCAACATGGCATATGGAATGGCCCTTGGCCGCGGCGAGGTGCCACCATCCAAACTAGCAGAAGGTAGCCGTACCGTTGCACAGTTGGCGAGGCTGGCGAGATCAAAGGGCGTAGATTTGCCCATCACAAATGCCGTGGATGGATTAGTCAATCACGGTCAGGATTTGCATGAAATTGTAGCGAGCCTGCTTGCACGACGTGCCGGTGCTGAATAAAACCATTTGCTGTCACCACAATCCTTATGAGGCGCCATACAATATTGGATGAAGAAAGCAGATCCATGAACATGGTCATGGAACATCGCAGTCTTTAGCCCATCTTTTTAGCCAATTTGGCTAATTATCGCTTTTGTCTGACTTGTAAATTAGAAACAAATTGCGCAAATAAATAAAAAGCCCCAAGCCCTGTCCACAAATGATTACTGGATCCTGTCGCCAGACTGCATAAAGCAGCAGCACAGTACCCCCACCAATGGAAAAATACCAAAAAGCAATTGGGATCACCGACCTACCCTGACCCTCTGATGTTAACCATTGCACAATAAAGCGCATTGCAAACAGTCCTTGTCCAGCAAAGCCAATCGTCACCATGATTTGTTCTGGATGGGTAACAATGCTGGAAGGCAAAAATGGGAAGACCACCAACAAACCACTGGCAAAGGCACTAACCGCAATTTCGATTGAATTGGACAAAAATGCAATCATTGCGCTACATCCTTTAGGCCTTTTAATACTCTTTTTGACAAGCGCTTAGAGGCGTCTTTACCAACTTTCTTTGCGATGCTTCGATGGCCAGTCTTTGGAAGCATTACCTCGGCGACATCACCTTGCGCCGGACCGCGGCGCAACAACCAGATAACACCAATGACATCAGAAACCCCAACAAGCAGTCGGTCTAAAATACGATATTTCGAAGCGCCCACAATTCGCGGGCGATGCGCTACAGGTACACCAATGACAATCCCGCCATGGCGGCGGACCAGACTTGGCATAAAACGATGCATATGGTTAAAAAAAGGCAATTGCATAAATAGATCGCGCGGCAATATTTTTATTCCACATCCCGAGTCTGGATGAGTATCACCAAGCAGGCTAGTCCGTATCCATTTCGCTCCACGTGATGCCAAAAGGCGCATTGGACTATCGTTGCGGCGTTGGCGAATACCCGCAGCCATAACCATGACTCCATCTTTGCTGGCGTCAGTCATAGCAGCTTCTAATCCTTGAAAATCTGTTGGGACATTCTGGCCATCACCATCGAGGATACCAATCAAGGTGCCCTTCGCTTGTAACAAGCCAGATCGGATTGCCGCACTTTGTCCGGCGCGTTTAGTATGGCGAAGCACTCTTAATTGCGGCACATCGCCAAGTATTGCCAACAGCTCTTCGGCGGTTGCATCATCACTAGCGTCATCGACATAGATAATTTCAAATTGGCGGCCAGCCATAGCCGTACAGATCTCATCGATCAGAGGACGAATATTGCCAGCCTCGTTCATCACCGGAACCAGAATTGAAATATCTAGTACCTTTGTGACGCGCTTTTTTGCGCTTACGGGGTTAGCAACAGAGACTTTGAAAGATTTTGAAACTGAACTGGATGCCATTTTTGGGATGATCACATCAATTATTGACTGTTCCCGCTTTTACTCTTTGCTAGCATTCTCGTCAAACTTCTCAGCACTATACAGAAAAATAATCACATTCTGGCCTTTTGATATATTAATCCCTGACAATTGAACTGGCGGGACAAGTTGAACCCCCAATTGACCGGCAGCCCTCAGAAACGCATCTTGCTGACGTTTCTCGATAATAACCAGTCCGTCTGGCGCCTCAATCAAAAACAACGCCGCTTCACTTGCCCCAAGGAGCAACAAATTCCGTCCAAGCAAAAACACCAATGACGGTTCCTGATAACCGGTTGTTGCAATCGCTGACGGCTTTGTTTGCAAGGCGGCAATTTGTTTAGCAATTGCGGACGACACATGGATCTGGGAAAGAGCTGGCACAACACCAGCAAACACAATTAAGTGAAACATTAGGGCCGCACCAATCATATTAAAAAAGGGGCGCCAAAGAGCTTGTCTTATCCATTGATGCCCATACCACGCCGCAATGCTAGCCATCGCAAAAGCTAAAAAGGCAAACAGGATGGCATGGTGCCGTGTCGCCCCGCCATATTGGAACGCAAAAAACATTACAATCGACGCCAACAATAGCCCAGTGCCAACACCTAGGTAGCGAAACACAATCCCAACAAAATATTGCCATTTCGAGCCAGTTTTTTTCGGATCTGACAGCACACCAGCCCCGCCTATCAGTAGAAGGATGATCGCCGGGAACAAGGGCAAGGGATAATGCGGCAGCTTTGTTGGGGTTAGTTCAATCATGAACCAGAATGGGATAATCCAAGCCAACAAAAATCGTGTTTCAGTGCTGGCGGCAAAGGTTCTCACATTGGTAAAAGCCCAGACCAGAAGTGGGCTTGCTGGCCAGATTAATAGGCCTAGAAGAAGTGCATAAACTCCCGGCGGAGCCCCATGCGATTCCTGTCTGGCTTCCACCTTGGCCAGAAAATCACTCTTTATCGCATTCGCCAGAAATTCGCCGTCTGTTGCGACTGTAACTAAAATCGCCCATGGCAGACATAACAGCAAAAGCAAAAAAACCCCGTTCCGAAACCGTAAGATAGATAGCCATGCAACCTGACGGTGCCACAGGCACAAAGCCGCCAGCGTTAGGGCAGCCAAAACTGGCAAAACCGGCCCTTTAACCATTATCCCAGCAGCCATACACCCCCAGAACCAAATCCAGTTATAACGGGTTGGTGCCAGTCGTGCCTGCCATGCCATATAAGAGCGCATTAAGGCCCATTGCTGGCCAAGGGCCAATGCCATCAATAAAGTATCAGTTTTGGCAATGTGGGCTTCGCCAAGAACAAGAAACCCGCTGGAAAATATAGCTGCTGCTGCAAACGCTGAACGAGAGTCATAAAACTGTAATGCCATGTGATAAAGCGCGAAAACCGAAGCCAGTAGAGCTAATAAATTCACAAATCTGTAGGATGAAATATCATCAGCCCCCAGAAAATTGGCAAAGGTTGATTGAAGCCAATAGATACCCACCGGTTTTTTGGCACGTAATTCTTCTTGAAATCGAACCGTGATATAATCCCCAGTTTGCAACATTTGTTTACTTGCTTGGGCAAAACGTGCCTCATCGCGATCCAAAGGTGGGACAGTATGATGACCAATCAGAATCACGACCGACAATACCGCCATTAGGGCATATAACGCCAAGCGTGAATGAAAGAAGAGCAAATCAAATATCCTATCATGCCACGAGTGCAAAAAGCCTGACCCAAGTGAAGGTCTACTAATCAAGGCATAACAAGTTTTACCGGGTTTAGGCAATGCGGATCGCACAAATACCAATTGCTAATTCACAATAGTCGCTTTAACCCTACTTATAATTTTGTAAATGAGGGTTGGAGTCAGCTAACTCATCTACTCAAACTATTCTAATTATTGGGCCAGTTACAACTTAAAATGAACACTATGTGAACCCATCCTACAATCATTTTATTACCAGCCAATTCTATGCCAAACATAATGACAAAACCTGATATCACTTCCCACCATGACGCCCATACGAGTTGGCAGCATATCTGGCGGCTTTCATGGCCGATCATGCTGTCTAACATCACTGTTCCAATGATTGGCGTGGTTGATGTCGCAATGATGGGACGGCTTAATGACCCGGCCTTTATTGGCGGTGTCGGGCTTGGCATGATGGTTTTTAATTTTATGTATTTCGGACTTGGGTTTTTGCGCATGGGTACCACCGGTATGGTGGCCCAAATGTATGGCACCGGACAAGATACTGCTATTGCGTATCTTCTTATGCGTGGCGTCAGCGTCGCGCTTGTTCTGGGGGGGGGTGTTTATTCTGGCCTCACCATTTGTCACAAGTGCAGCAATCACAATATTTTCAGCAAGTAATATGACCGAGACATTGATGGCCGAATACATCGCTATCCGCCTGTTTGCCGCGCCAGCTGCGCTTGCCAATTTGGTAATTCTTGGAGGACTTTATGGCAGGCAGCAAATGCGACTTGCTATGGCATTACTGCTCATTATAAACGCGCTGAATTTGCTGCTTGATATCATTCTGGTAAACGGATTTGGCATGACAATTGACGGCGTTGCTTACGCCTCGGTTGCGGCACAATGGAGCGGATTTGGCTTTATGCTCTGTTGGATTGCTCGGGCATGGCCGGGCCAACTTGGCCAGTTATTGCGTCCACTCGCCAGAGCTAAACTGCCAATTTGGTTTGACTTATCTGCGTTTTGCCAGTTTTTCAACCTTGGCCGTGATATTTTCATCCGCACTATTTTGCTACTTGGCTGTGAGGCATTATTCCTAAACGAAGCGGCAAAGCTTGGTGATTTATCCCTTGCCACCTGTCAAATCATGCTCTCGATTTTTGGCATTCTGGCCTTCGCCATCGACGGGTTTGCCCATGCTGCCGAGGCGCTTGTCGGCGAGGCGATTGGCCAGAAAAATAGACCTATGCTGACCATCGTGATCCAGCGCACAAATTACCTTGCCGGTATGATGGCCATTTTGCAGGGAGCGTTATTATGGCTTGGAAAACCCGTTATTCTCAGTTTGATGACCAGCCAGGCCGATCTAATTGCCTTTATCGACGCCTTTTGGATTTGGGTGGCGATGCTGCCGCTCGCATCATTTTTGGCTTTTCAAATGGATGGGATTTTTGTGGGGGCCACACGCGGAAAAGAAATGCGCAATGCGATGCTGTTTGCCTCTGCTAGTTTTGCCGCGACAATTTTGTTAATTCCATCTGATTTGATGGTTCTTATGGGCAGCTTTGTCGGCTACCTTGCACTTCGTGGCGTCAGTTCATGGTGTTTGATTGGCTATGTATATAAAATGGCAAATCCATAGGCAGCCTAAGATAATCAAATGGGCATTTATTCCAGCCTATTGGAAAAAGCGCACTTGGTAACACCAAGGAGGAAGTCTATAGTTTAGCGCAAAGCATCGGCTGCACGCTCCCATAATCGCAATTAGATAGGGTATGATAATATTGGGTCAAATCAGATCAGGCAGCAAAATATGGAAAAGGGTTTTACCGTAATGATTGAAAATTTTGGCCTTCTTGATGGTGCTGCGCAAGGTACTGAGATTTATCTAATGTCAGCAGATGAATTTACCAATTGGCTGGCGAAGGCCAGCAACGCCCAACAAGCATGGGTCACCGCACAAAGTTTTAACCCGAAGCCTGGCAAAGCCATTACGTTTGCCAGAGTTGATGGACAAATTGATTTTGCGATTGGGATTTATGGCGGTCACGCAGTATGGGATGGTGCTTCGATTGCGGCTAACTTACCCATTGGCCAATGGCAGTTTGTTGTTCACAAAAGCGATTTGTCCAATCAAACACTTGAACACTTGGCTCTTGGCTGGGGGCTCGGGCAATACCGCTTTCACCACTATCGGGCCACACCACCAGCCCCGATAAATTGCCTGATAATCCCAACAGGGGTCCACACACGGCGCCTCCTTGGCCAGTTACGCGGTATTTACCTGTGCCGTGACCTGATCAACCAGCCACCAAATCACATGACGCCAGCCGCCATTGAGGAAACGATGATCGCACTGGCAGAACCATACAAGGCCATACTGAAAACCCATAGAGGCAAGACATTGGAAAGCGGCTTTCCCGCCATTCACACAGTAGGGCGCGCCGCCGAAATTAAGCCACGCCTCATAGATCTCCGCTGGGGCACAACCGGTCCAAAAATTACCTTGATCGGCAAAGGCATTACCTTTGACTCGGGCGGGCTTGATCTAAAGCCGTCAAAAGCAATGGAAATGATGAAAAAGGATATGGGCGGGGCAGCGACAGTTCTTGGCCTTGCCGCAGCCCTGATGGAAAGTGGGCTTGATATCCAGCTTCGCGTTCTTGTTGCCGCAGCAGAAAATGCCGTTTCAGACCGGTCCATGCGCCCGCTAGATATTATTGATACGCGCGCCGGCATTAAGGTCGAGGTTGGCAATACAGATGCTGAAGGACGACTAGTTCTTTCCGATGCAATTACACATGCACTAGAAGACACACCTGATTTCATTATTGATTTTGCTACGCTAACAGGGGCCGCGCGAGTGGCCTTGGGAACGGAATTACCGGCACTGTTCTGCAACAACGATCAAACGGCCACTGCCATTCTCCAAGCTGCTACAACACAACAGGACCCGTTATGGCGACTGCCGCTATTTGATGATTATGAACGTCACCTAGATTCTGGTTATGCTGCTTTATCAAGCACTGGTCTCTCTGGTTATGGCGGAGCAATTACAGCAGCACTGTTTTTACGCCGCTTCGCGGGCGAGTCTAGCAACTGGGCTCATATTGATGTTATGGCTTGGAACCTGGCATCGCGTCCAGGACGGCCAAAAGGTGGCGAGGCAATGGGGCTTCGAGCATTATACTGTTTTATCGAGTCCTTTAAAAAACCCTAATAACCGCGCTGCCAATCAACGCGGTTTTCGGGTTCAAGCCCGGCCATTATGGCAGTGATCGCAGCAGCAACCTGCTGGGCGGCGGTATTAGGATTGGTTTGCGCTGCAACGTGAGGCCACACCGTAATAGCTGGATGTGCCCAGAATGGATGATTTGCAGGCAATGGCTCGGTTGCAAATACATCTAAGGCAGCCCCCGCAATTTGCCCACGACCAATTGCATCAAGCAAATCATCTTCAACTAGCTGTGGACCGCGGCCCCCATTGATGACAAAGGCCCCCTTAGCAAGCTGATTGAACATATCGCTATTCATGATACCTTTTGTTGCCGGTGTTAATGGCAAGACAGACACCAATATGTCCAAACCGTTAAGAAACGGGACTAGCCCGTCGTCACCAGCAAAAACCGTGACATCCGCAATCTGACGTGGACTTCTTGCCCAACCCCGAACGTCAAATCCAAGGCTAGCAAAACGCTGCGCCATAAGACCGCCAATTGCTCCAACACCCATAATGCCAACCTTGGCTCCACTTGCTCGGCGTTGCGCAATAGGCTGCCATTTCGCAGAAACTTGACAGGCGCGGTAATGCGGCGCATCACGCCAGAAATCCAATGCGGCCAGAATCGCCCAGTGGCTCAAAGCATTCGACATATCTGGATCGACCAGCCGTACCAGAGGTACGTCCCGCGGCACAGTTTTATCTGCCATCATATAATCAACACCTTGACCCTGCATAATAATGCCACGCAAATTCGGCATTTTTGCGAGCTGGCCTGCGGGTGGCGCCCAAACCAGGGCAATATCGGCCTGCTCACCCTCAGCTGAAACCAGCTCAACAATGGTAAAATCATTAAGGTATTGCGAGAGCTTCATGCGCCAGCCCTCTATCTTGGACGAGCCATAAAATCCAATAACCGTCATAATATCTTCCTTTGATTCGTCAATAGTGTTTGGGCAGGACTATCACCTAGTCTGTGAGATTACAGACAGCGCTGCTTGATGCAATTGTGAAGTTGCGGCGGCCAGAATATCTGTTGAGTGGCCATTCCTGATAGGCTGTCCAGCAAGATCGGTCACAGTTGCCCCCGCGGCCTGCATAAGCGCGGCCACCGCCATAATATCATGAGCAGCAAGGCTATCTTCCATTACAAGATCAATATGACCGGCGGCAAGAAGCGCATAATTATGGCAATCTCCACCATAATTTGTAACCGCAACCTCATCCGCAAGACGATCAAAATCAACAAGACGAGCGGGGCTTAGAGCCCGCGGTGATGTTGTAGCAAGCCGAGCATTTGCAAGCTCCGTTTGTCCATTAGGAATTATTAGCTTACCATTCAATTGCGCTGTAATTGCCGCCCCAAATCCGTTCAGGCCAATATAACATTCATCGAGAACAGGCAAATCAACAAGGCCCGCAACTGGCAAATCATTATGCAGCAAGCCAACAAGTGTTCCAAAGGCAGGCTTCCCACTAATGAATGCCTTGGTGCCATCAATCGGGTCAATGATCCATCGATAAGAGCTGGTGGCCCCTTTACTTGAATCACTTATATCATCTGGCCCGAATTCTTCGCCGCTGATTGTATCTGCGGGAAACCGTTGCATGATCGCAACCCGCAATTTAGTTTCGACTGAACGGTCGGCAATTGTTACGGGTGATGAATCTGCCTTAGCTTCTGTTTTGGGGTTTTGCCGGAACCATTTGGCAATAATTGGCCGACTTATCAACGGCAAGCCGGCCAGAAATGCAATCATATCAGCTGGAGTGCAGTGATCGGCGGAGACGGTCGAACCAAGCGTCATATTAGGTGTACTAATTCCCACCTTCTGCTGCAATATCATCAGCAGTTGGCAGCGCGGCTGGGCTGTCAGCCTTTACCCGCATCCAAGCGATCAGATTTGCCCTGTCTTTTGGCTTTTTCAATCCACCAAAATTCATTTTTGTACCGCTAATGTAAACTTTTGGTTTCGCCAAAAACGCGTTTAGTGACTGATAATCCCAATTGCCACCAAAGCCGGCAAGCGCATCAGAATAGGCATACCCCTCAGCCGCCGCCATTGGCTTATTCACGATATTCCACAACGCTGGCCCAACTTTATTTTTGCCGCCAGCATCAAACACATGGCAGGCTGAGCATTTCTTAGACAATTTTTCACCAGCGCCAAGATCAGCTCCGGCAAGCATGGCCAAAATGGGCTCAGGCCCAGTTTCAACGGGTGCAGCAGCTGCCAACACAGTCGTTTCCGCAACCTCAATTACATATGAATTTTGAGCAAGTTTTTGGTGCGGAACCATGATTTCGGCGATTTTAATGCCTGCCATAAGCAACAAAGCGGCAAATAGAAACGCTGCAAAAAGTTTATTCAAGCGCAATTCATCCATGCATCACTCCCAAATCCGGGCTCCCAATTTAAACCAGCTCAAACTAGCATGGTTCCTACATCAAAAAACAAATGACCAAAAAAACCTTTTGGTCTCTGGTTAATTAGCGAAATTCTGGCCGCCTCTCAACCCCTAAGTAATGCGACGCTGCGTTATTTCGACAAATTACTTTGCGCAAAACCAACATTTGTGATGAATTGCCAAGATCATGATAAAAGATAACAAAAAAATCATAATCATTCCTGCTCGGCTCGCATCAAGTCGTTTGCCAGGCAAACCCCTTGCCGAAATTGATGGAAAACCTATGATTCAACTAGTATGGGAACGTGCAATCGCGGCTGATATTGCGCCAGTTTATGTTGCAACAGATGATCGCGACATTGCCAATGTTATCACGTCTTTAGGTGGCAAAGCGGTAATGACCAGGACTGACCACCCGTCTGGATCAGACCGTATATTCGAAGCCTTGGAAACAATAGATCCTGATAAAAACATTTCACAGATTCTAAATTTGCAAGGTGATTTGCCTGATTTATCGCCAGATATTCCACGCTTGTTGGGAGTCATTCTTGATCACAGTAATACTGATCTCGCAACTCTTGTGACGCCAGCAAGCCAGGATGAAGCCTCACGTACCCAAGTAGTAAAGGCGGTAGTAAGCTGGCAAAATGAAACCTTTGGTAAAGCGATTTATTTTAGTAGAGCAGCGGTCCCCACCGGTACCAATGCCCTGTGGCATCATATTGGTGTTTATGGCTGGTGGCGTGATGCGCTGGCCCGCTTTGTTAGCCAGCCACCATCAAAACTTGAGCTTGCCGAAAAGCTTGAACAACTACGCGCACTTGAATTGGGAATGACGATTACCGTTGGCAAAATCGCCACCGCACCGGGAGGAGTCGATACCACTGAAGACCTTGAGGCAGCCCGCCTTCGAGCCGCAGCTGCAAAGCGGGACGATTGACAGCACAACGCAGCCCCCTTAAAACAGCGCATCAGGCCTGAATGGCAAACAGATCAAATGATCGGCTATTAAGGCGTTCCGTTTTTTGTGAAGGAAACCCTTTTTGTCAGACGCAGTTAACAAAATCGCTTTTCAAGGAGTGCCAGGGGCTTATTCGCATATGTCGTGTCAGGCGGTGAGGCCGAATATGGAAGCGGTTGCCTGCGCGTCATTTGAGGATATGTTGAACGAAGTTGAAGAGGGCCGGGCTGGATTGGCGATGGTGCCTGTGGAAAATTCAATTGCTGGTAGAGTTGCTGATATCCATCATCTATTGCCATCGTCCGGTCTTTACATTACCGGCGAGCATTTTCAACGAGTTAACCATCATATCATGGCACCACGGGGGGCCAAATTGGAGGACCTGACGCATGTTCACAGCCACGCACAAGGTTTGGCGCAGTGTCGGAATCGTATTAGGGAACTCGGGCTGACGCCTGTTATGCATGCCGATACAGCTGGGGCTGCCAAGGATGTGGCCGAGTCAGACGACCAAAAAGTTGGTGCGATTGCATCCCGGCTAGCGGCTGAAATATATGATCTGGACATTTTATTTGAATCTGCAGAGGATGACAAACACAACACCACTCGCTTTCTTCTGATGGCATCACAACCATCAAATCCTGAACGCGGAAGCCGCATGATCACAACGCTTGTGTTTCAACTGCGAAGCGTGCCTGCTGCACTATATAAGTCTCTTGGGGGGTTTGCCACGAACGGGATTAACATGACTAAGCTTGAGTCCTACATTCGAGCCGGTGTTTCGGAGCAGGCCCAATTCTATGTCGATGTTGAGGCACATATTGACGATCCACCAATGCAGAATGCGTTGGAGGAACTGCGCTTCTACTGCACCAAGGACGAAGTCCATGTGCTTGGCACATATCCGGCAAGCCCAGCGCGGTCATAAACTCCTTTGTTATAATCAAACCATCTTAACATATAAAAAAACTTGTCCCAATCGCCGCTTTGTTTCATATAGATAGACAGGAAGGCTGGCTGGACGTTGCTCCTGCCAATTCGGTCAGGTCCGAGAGGAAGCAGCCGCAGTAGGATGTTTACGGGTCATCCAGTCTTCCGCTAACTAATGGCGTTTTTGGCAAAAAACATAAGAGTAGGTGTTTACTAGCTTATGACTGACACCGCCCAGCCAGCTTACCGCGTATTGGCCCGCAAATACCGTCCCAACACCTTTTCTGAACTGATCGGTCAGGAAGTGCTTGTTCGCACACTTGGCAACGCATTGTCATTGGGGCGGCTGGCACATGCCTTTGTGCTTACCGGTGTGCGCGGTATTGGTAAAACATCAACCGCACGACTTTTGGCGAAAGGCTTGAATTGCATTGGCGCTGATGGAACTGGCAACGCAACGCTGGAACCTTGCGGAATGTGTGAACCTTGCCGATCAATAGCCGCTGGCCACCATGTTGATGTGCTGGAAATTGATGCAGCAAGCCATACCGGCGTTGATGATGCACGAGAAATTATTGAGGGTGTTGGTTATCGTCCGGTATCAGCTCGGTACAAAATCTACATCATTGATGAAGTCCACATGATGTCAAAAAGCGCGTTTAATGCAATGCTTAAAACGTTGGAAGAACCCCCTGACTCAGTGAAATTTATTTTTGCCACCACGGAAATCCGTAAAGTACCGGTCACGATACTTTCACGGTGCCAGCGTTATGATCTGCGGCGGGTTCCGGTGGACATGCTAACCGCCCATCTCAGCATGATTTGCGAGCGCGAAATCATTTCAGCTGATACTGATGCACTTGCTACCATTGCTCGGGCTGCCGAAGGATCGGTTCGCGACGCACTATCCTTGTTGGATCAAGCCGCTGCAATGGCTGCAGATAAGCTGACAAATAATCTAGTGGCCGATATGCTGGGAAGGCCCGGCCGCAGCGAATCATATAGCATACTTTCCTCAGCATTGAATGGCGATTGTGGGGCCGCGCTCGCCACTTTTGAGACCGCTTATAGCCGTGGCAGCGAGCCTGAAGCGCTAGTCACAGATCTTTTGGATTTAATTCATTTGTCTAGCGTGCAGGCTGCAGGTGGCAATGATGAGACATTGATAGAAAGCGAGCGCGTCATGGTGGCAAGCCTTGCTGAGGCGGGTATTGCTCGACTTGGACGAGCTTGGCAATTGCTATTAAAAGGACATACTGAATTAGGACAAGCGCCAAATCCAGCAGCTGCTTGCGAAATGTTGATTATTCGGCTGGCCCACGCCGCACAAATGCCAACCCCCGCAGAATTAATGCAAAAAATACCCCAAACACCAACCAAATCGCCAGCACCGAGCGCACCAAACTCAAATATGCCAGCACCCTCCACTCAGGATGTCCTAGAGCAACCTGATCTGGAACAGCCCAATCCAGCGATGATGCAGCTTACATCGCTTACCAGCATTGTTGATCTAGCTGAAACCAATGGTGAAATGCTTCTCGCGGCGCGGATTCGTAACCACGTACGACTGGTGTCGTTGAAACCGGGCAATTTGCAAATTGCTCTTGCTGGTGCAGCGCCAGACCAATTAGAAGGCGATATTGCACGCGCCCTTAGCCAGTGGACTGGCCAACGTTGGCTTGTATCATTGTCTGAATTTGGTGGCGAGGAAACACTTGCCGAACATCAGCGTGAAAATGATGAAAAACTTCGTGACACAATCGCTAGGGAACCTCTTGTCGCACAGATATTGGACATATTTCCTGGGGCAAGCATTGATGAAATTAAAACCCCAGAAACCGCAATCATTGGTAACGCAACTGGCAGTGATGATGCGCTTTTGAGAGCAAATACTGATGACGAGGAGATGTTGGGATGATGCGGAACATGGCAGCTATGATGAAAAAAATGCAGGAGATGCAGGGCCGACTTGCGGCCATGCAGGGGGATCTTGCTGACAAGGAATTTACCGCGATTGTTAGCAGCGGGGCGGTATGCGCAACCGTCACTGGGGATGGAAAGCTGGCCAAGCTAAAACTTGATCCAGATTTGCTGGACCCGGCAGATACTGAAATGCTGGAAAATATGATTTGTCTTGCCACCAATAATGCGCTTCAAAAGGCCACCGAAGAAAAAGCCAAAATGGTGAAAGATATCACGGGTGGCCTGCCGCTGCCACTAGACCTTAATTTGTCCTTCTAACATGCATGAATCTCTTGAAAATCTGATTCGTAAACTTGGTCACCTTCCCGGGCTTGGTCCGCGCTCAGCACGGCGAGCAGTTTTATTTTTGCTCAAAAACCGCGAAAGGTTAATGCTGCCCCTCTCCGCAGAACTCCATGATGTCGCCAACAAAGTTCGAGCTTGTATTGAATGCGGTAATCTTGATATTTCAAACCAGTGTAGCATTTGCGGTGATATCCGCCGCGACCGTAGCCGTATTTGTGTGGTGGAAGATGTTGGCGATCTGTGGGCAATGGAACGGGCAGCAGTTTATCGCGGACTTTATCATGTACTTGGCGGCACGCTTAGCGCGCTAGACGGGCGCGGACCCGAAGATTTGTATATTGACCGCTTGATACGTAGGGCCAGTACAGACGGAACGCAGGAGGTGATTCTGGCACTGTCAGCAACCGTCGATGGCCAAACAACAGCTTATTATATTAGCGAAAAGCTGGCTGAATTGCCGCTTGATATAACCCGGTTGGCGCATGGCATGCCGGTTGGCGGCGAATTAGATTATCTGGATGATGGCACACTGGCACAGGCCTTAAGAGCACGCGCTAAGCTGGAGAGCTAACCTATTATTTTAATATTTTTTTGTAAAAAAGCATAAACTGTAAAGAGACGAAAGTCGAATACCACAGGAATATCTAGCCAAGCAAGTCAGGCTTTTGCGGCGACGGGGC
>CACEJY010000002.1 GCA_902559985.1 uncultured SAR116 cluster alpha proteobacterium
CGCTTTATAAGCCAAGAAACGCCGGGTAAGCCATTAAGTGATGAAGCAGTTTGCAAACTGATTTCTAACGAAGGTATCGATCTTGCGCGTCGGACAGTTGCAAAATATCGTGAGATGATGAACATTCCATCTTCGGCACAGCGCCGCATGCAGGCTCGTCTCGCTAGCTTCAGGTAGTATTTTTGGACAAGATTCTTTGTGATTACAAGTCCGTTTTAGGTTCTTTGCAGCATCGGAGTCAATTCCCGTAATTCATGATTTACGATCATGTTAGATAGAGAGACCTGATTTAAATAACGCACTGATTTGCGTTATTTTGAAGCATTCGCCGCAACCAATGAACGGGTAATCAGGTATTCTTCGCTGCTAAGCGATGTATCATTAATGAATTTTCCCAATGGTATAATATGCTGGCTTTCAGGTTTATCTTCATTATCGAAGTGAACAAACTCAATGCCAAGATCTTTCGTGGCATCAGGTGTTTTTTGCGGAAAGGCTTCCGCGGAATTTAACGAAAATACTTGTTTGGTTTGACGGCTCATTTTGACTCTCCTTTGGCGATGCTGACAAGGATTTTTGACAGTAGCTCGGGTTTTCTTATGTAATGCATTTGGCATGCCACAAGCTGAAAATGATCATCTGAAAAACTTTACATGCAACGCACAAAACGCTTTGTTGAGTCAAAAATCTTTACACAACTGATTGTTTTGGAAAAAGGCCGATAAATAGCAGCTTATTGGTTAAATGAGGATTGTCGTAATTCGCCAGCTACACTGAGCTGCCTTCCAACTGTCATGAATTTGTTTGGATCAATCGATTTACCATTCACACGGATCTCGTAATGCAGGTGTGCACCAACTGATCTGCCAGTGTTACCCATTTTGCCAACTACATGCCCCTCACTAACATAGTCACCGAGTTTTACTGTTATACGCGCCAAATGAGCATATGTTGTAACAACACCAAATTCGTGTTGCACCCGTACCACCTTGCCAAACGCCCCTTCAGAACCAGCAAATATAATTCTACCCGGCGCTGTTGTACGCACATTTTCTTGCCAGGTGCCAGCAAGGTCAATGCCATGATGAAAGGTTCTCTTGCCGGTTTTGGGGTGCTTACGCATGCCATACCCACTAGAAACGTAAAAATACAACATTGGTGGTTTAAATGGAATTTTGCGCAAAGCAGCGCGGTGTTCGGCAAGCTTGATCATCAGACTTCTAAAGTCTTGATCATTAATTTGGCTATTTGTTTGATTTTTTGACAACGGTGCAGCAGGGAGTTCACCTTGGGGAATGCCAAGGCTCACGATGGTTGAACGGATGTAATCAATTTCCTGTTTATAAGCCAAAAGCATTTTTTTGATTCGAACGGCTTCACTTACAACAGGCAAAACTGGGTCACTTTGGGTATCATTTTTACTCGTTAAAAGTCCATCATCGGCGATCGCGCCGGCCATGCTGGCCGTGCTAGCTGTACTGACCAACTCGGGGTGCTTTGTTATTTCTGCATTTTTCTGGAACCCCTTAGTCTTTTCAGCATCAGTATTTGGTTCGATTGAATCTGGTTTGGCCAAAAAACTTGGTAGAAGTGCAACCGCATACTCTCGAGCTCGGTTGGTAAGTCCAGATGTTTTCATATTGTCTTTTTTGGTGGCTTGCGGCAATGCTGGTGAGTTCTGTGCAGTGGTTTCAGCCAATATTTCAGTCGCCAAGTTATTTTTAACTTTGGGCTTAATATCTTCATAGTTCAGAGGTTTTTTGGTGTTTTCCCCGTTTATAGAGTCTGGGCTGGCCTTGGTATTCGCCAACACAGTTTTTAGAGTTTTAGCGCCACCCAAAGTGGAATGTGTTCCAACCGGGTCTTTTGCTTGTTCTTTTGATGATTGCATGACCGAGGTTGCTTCAGAGTTTTCTATTTTTTCATTACCCGCAAAGGTAACACGCTTACCACCTTGAATAATCATTGGTAAGTCATTGCTGGCATCGTCATCTATATTTTTTTCACGTGGTGATGTTTTTGGGATTAAACTACTAGGTATGCTGTTGGTTGATCGCGTAATGGCACTCGATGATTGGGCGTGTTCCCTTTTCGTTTCAAGGGTTGACTGCCCTAATGAGCTTGAGGGTTGATATTCCTTCCAAGTCATCACATTGCTCGTGACAAGTTCAATGGGCTTTTTGCCAATGCTCGCCTCGGCTGTCTGAATCGTTTCTTCACGCATTACTTCAATAGCACTGTAACTGGCAATTAAAGTGTAATAAAATATGGCTGCAACGCCAGCCATACAGACAAGTATTCCGGTTAAAACAAAAGATGGTTTTAAAGTTACTTCAATGGGACCATCGCGAGTAAGAAACAAAAACCGGTTTTCTCGCAAAAACCACAATTTGTCAGTGGTAATCGTTGGCATGTCAGGCTGGTTGCCAAGGCGCATCCTTGAGGTAAACCGTTGGTGAAATCGGTTGAAGGCAGTGAACTTCGCCAGTCTGGCAAAGAATGCTTTGGGTGATTTCTTGCTAGGATAAATCATCCGTCTTTTACCCCAATCTGGTCCAAAGGACTGCAACCAGTAGCATATTTGTTATTACTTGAATGCTTATCATGGCCAACAGCAGCCGGTTTGAGACCTGGTTGCGCACGTTCAGTTGAAAGGCTGGCATCTTTGCGGCGGCGTCAAGCCCTTTGTATGCAGCCGCCGTTTCATCAGAGATGGATCCACTGGTGGTCGGTGACGTTGGTTCGCGTTGCTGCGGTGCTGCACTGTCTGATCCCTTCATGTTTTTGTTATTTTCAGAGGTTGGTTGGGCAAAGGAAATGTTAGCGCGGTTGCCGGCAGAGCGCGACGCTGCTACAACGTCTCGGTTCGAGACGATAGCAGCTGAAACCTCATTCCGCATTTCCGTTATTCGTCTTCGGATATCTACAACTTCATCAGCCATAATTTACTCTAGTTTTACTGAAACATTTTTAAGAAATGTCGTATATAGTGTTAAACAATTTTTAAATAAGCAATTGGCATGCCATCAGCTTTTATGACTACCCTTCAACAAAGTAATGGTAACGCAAATTGTTTGTTTTGATGAGGCAAAAGCTGCAAACATGTGGTTGCTGGAAATAAATGATAGCAAAATCAGAGATATAAAATGTTTGGTAGTCATAATCAAAAATCAATGCCACTAGCGGATGGGTCACATATTTGTGAAGAAGTGCGAATCACCGGGGAAATTTCAGCGTCCAAACCACTTATTTTGTTTGGCCAGGTCGATGGAAATATCGATGCTGTTTCTGTTCATATCAAATCAACTGCAACAGTAAATGGTGACATAAATGCGCAAAAGGTTATTGTTGATGGTACCGTGTGTGGCATCGTTACAGCTGATAAGGTACGCCTATCAGCAAGTGCTTTTTTGAATGGTGAGGTGCGAAGTGGGGGGATAGAGATCGATGAGGGGGCAACAATTGAAGCAAAATTCAATAAGGAGAAAGAATTAAATGGATAAGCTCGGCAACAAAACTATTATTGGTGCTGGGGCAAAGTTTACTGGAACTATCACCGATGCGCGCACCATAGAAATACATGGCCACGTCAATGCTGATTTGACTGCAGATAAGGTAACTATTGGTGAAAAAGGTAGGTTTGATGGTGCCGTGAACGCGAGCCTTGTTGTGGTTTCTGGAGAATATGACGGGGATATGGAGGCAGGTAGTATTTGGGCCACCGCTACTGCGCGTATTTCTGGCAAGGTTCAATATAATACGCTGCAAATGGATCGCGGCGCTGCACTAAATTGTCATGTTATCCACAATTGGGTGGGCGATACAAAAAATCAACATGGCAATGTAAATACGGAAGATGAAATAACTGATGTTCCTGATGCGGATGGTTTGGAGGCGGGCAACCCGGAAAAATCTGTTCCAGTGTCTGGTGAAAGCGAAAAAAAATCCTCTAAAAAGAAAAAAGGTGCGTAGCCGTGGGTGTAAAATCACAGAGCCAAATGAATAACCTTCCGGATGATTTGACATACATACTCGTAGGTCTTGTCATGGAAGGAACGCTTGAAGGAGGTGAACACCCCGTAGTGGTGGATGGCGAGTTTAAGGGGAATATAACCGCCAACGAAATAATTTTGCGCGAAAAAGGCACTATAAACGGAACTTTGAAAGCCAAAATTGTTTCGATCAGTGGTCGCTTCAATGGTGACTTGACGTGTGAAAATCTAACAGTTACTCAAACTGGCGTGATCGATGGAGATGTTCAGGCAAATGCTTTATCGATTGACCTTGGGGCGGAGATAAACGGGTCAATCAGCCGAATGCGCTAGTTTATTGATGCCGGTTGTATTCCAACTCTGACGGTATGCTGTTTTTTTTGCATAAATGAGAAGTTCAAACAGCTCGGTTGAGCTCTTAGGTTACCGACGCGTGACGCGTTTTTGGGACTTCTTTATGTCATATGAAGGGCGATTTAACTTGATACTTGGCAGCAGCCTTGCTGTGCTTTAAGCGTCCTCATCGAGCTGGCAGGATAAATCATCACATAATTCAGCGGTCACAATGCATTGATCCAAAAACGCCATAGTCTCTGCACGGCCTTGCAGTTGAAATAGACGCATCGCCGCATACCGCCCGGCCGCCATCGCTACTGTCAAGGGCATATTTTCGGTCACTGCAACATCTTCCAATGCAACTTCAATAGAATCCCTGATTTGCTCAATTTTGCGTGCTTCTTTTCGTGAAAGCATTGTTTTATTATCTATAATTGCCGAGGCCTTTGCGCGATAATTTTTGAATTCGATTATTTTGCCCATAATTTACGTCCCTTGCGGAAGTTGAAGCGGACATTTCATCATCCGTGCTTCAATTTGAATTTTTGCAAATACAATATCGTCTGTCTCTTTTTGTTCCATAGCATAGGGAACCAAAACATTAGTGTTGAGTCGGTAAGCTTCGTTACGCAAAACAACAAGAGCCTCTTCCATTGTGCCTTTGTGGATCACTTCTATGATTCCAATGGTACTGCAACCAGCGAGGTTACTGTCCGTGCGATTGCTGAATTGGATTAGATTCGAGCCCTCAATCGGAATGATGGGTGGCCGTTCAACTGGTTCAGTATCTGCAATATCGCGTTCAATGGTCGCTATCATCTCGGCTTCGCGCATTTTATCCCATTCACTTGCGGGTACAACGACAACAGGCGTTTTGCCTGCGACGCGATTATCTACGAGAATTTGACACCCAGCGGTTGTCAAGCCAAGAGCAATGATTGCAGCAATGGAGGGAAGATGTTTTAACACGAGACTTAACCACTACTATTGTAAAAATGTCCACCCAAAGCAACGACGTGTAGCGGCAAACATTTATCAGAAATTTAATTTTTTTTCACGATCACTCCTGTGCCGCCGACCATATTGTGATATTTATGTGTGGTAAAGGCAAAGGTACTGCGTTGAGCGGTTTTCACCATGGGGTTATTGGAGGTAAATAAGGCCGGTTTGTTGCTATGTTTTTTGATTGTAAGTTAACATGTAATTTTTAAGAACTTGGGTAAGCCAGCGTTTGTTGAAAATCAATTCAACGAAATTAATATTTTTATCATGAGAATAGTTGAAGATTATTAATTCGTATTTTTGATATGAAATTTCTTTATTTGATAGCGGTTAGTGAAAAACTATCTGAGATCTGCGCTCATTGCTAATTGACCACCTATTTTTGCTAAGACAATACGTTTTATCGAACAGCAGAACATTGTCCAAGTGTCAAATGAGAAGGTATATATGTAACATGAAACAGACATCAAAACTCAATGAACTTGAATTGATTAGCTCGGACCTGACTGCTCGGATATTGACGCTTTGTAACGGTGAGGATGACGAAATCGCCATCATGGCAACGGTGGCTAGCGAGTTGTATCATGACGTCAAGGGGTTTGATTGGGTTGGATTTTACCGTGTTGTCAGTCCGGATGTATTGAAGATTGGGCCCTACCAGGGTCAGCATGGCTGCCTCGTCATTCCATTTGCCCGAGGTGTCTGCGGGGCAGCAGCCCGCGACCAAAAGATCAAGATTATCGACGATGTCGAAAAATTTGATGGACATATCGCCTGCTCTGACAGCACTCGGTCAGAACTGGTGGTCCCATGTTTTGGCCCAGATGGGGAATTGCTAGGGGTTCTCGATATTGACTCTAATCAGCCTGCGTTTTTCACAGAGCAAGACGCTGATAATCTTGACCAATTGATGCGTAAGCTCTTCATGGGCGACCTGAATTAACCAGATAAGTTCTTTATTTGCTTTGTACCTTAAATTCATTAAAGTGACCATAAGTCATTTATAAAGCTGGGCAGGCGAGTATGCGGTATAAAAAACGAGCGCGATCTGAGGCAGCCAAATCAGAGCGTAAAGATGCCATCATTGCTGCAGCTGAGACTTTGCTTCGGCAATCGGGCTGTGATGCGATAACAATGCAGGCCGTTGCGATGGAAGCTGGCCTTGCCAAAGGTACTCTCTATTTATACTTCCCCAGCAACGAAATATTGTTTCTTGACGTCTATGGGCGGCTTTTTGACCGGTGGATAGATCGGTTTGCATCACACGTGTCCGAAGTAACTGGAGTTAACGAATTTTGCCAAGATTTTTGCCGTTACTACTCGGATGATCATTTGTTTCTGCAATTGACGGGAACTGCCTTATCATCAATGGAGTCGCAAGTTGACCGAGAGACTTTCATAAACGGGAAACGCGCCATGGCAGGTCGAGTTAAAAAACTAGCCGGAATTGCTTACCTGAGGTTGGGAATGAATCCGATTTTAGCGCAGAAGTTTATATGGGGATTGTTGACAATTGCTTCTGGTGCAATCCAAATGGCAATTCGACCTTCAGCCGCTAGTAACCATTTGCCCAAGGATGTAAACGCCTATATCGGTTCTGCCAGTTTCGAGGCTGTATTCTTGAACGCAGCGGTGCCTCTTTGTGCGGGTTTGATGCGAGATAACACATGACTGAAATTGCATCGATTGAAAAACGTTGACACTTTTTTAATTAAAGGATGCTCTTGCAAAGACAAAAATAGGTAATGACTGAAGATCCCCCCCTTTGAACAACTGGAATGATCCGACTGTGATGAATAAAACTCCTTTTATGTCACAAGGCTGGACAACTTTCGTTTGATTATGTTTGTTCAGTAACCACCCATTTTCAGGACTCAATTGGTGAATTTTGTGACCTGTTTTAGTTGTTTTGATGATGCAGTTTGGATCGACCGTCGCAGTTGCCTATTATTTCGTTATGGTGAGTTATGGGCAGTGTGCAGTGTACTTTTCAATCGAAGCTTTAATTGTTAATGAAAATGTCGTTATATAAAGGTGAAAATTGTTTTAAAAGTCCGTAAGTCCAACGATGTCATTTGTGGGTTATGAACGATGAGAATTGTGGTGCGTACATTTGTTGTGGCGCTGGTCTTTATTTCGGCCTTTGGGACGCAACCAGGGCTTGCTGGTGGGCGAACCTATCAAGGAAGCGAGTCATCTGCTCACTGTACCCTATGGTCTTCTGATAGGTTGCGCTGGCCCCAAACAATTTTGGGAAGGGAAAAAGCGGAATGTCGTCGTCGGGCTGTGGATAGTACTGCTGGAAAAACACAGTGCCGGTTAATAAAGACTTACATTGATAAAGATAGCGGTGAGAGAATATGCATATACAAACGCCACGGGACTGGCCTTGAAGAACTGACGCTCAGCATGTCGGCTTTTTTGAATTGCCAAAAAGACTTCATCTGCAAAAGAACCGCAAAATAATTTAAATGATCAATTACCACTTAAGGTATTTTTATTTTGAATAAGAATTATACGAAATGATAAGTCAATATCGGGTTTTTGAAATTATCGAAAAAGGCCAGCCTGACGATAGGGCGAGCCGTTATTGTGATGTATTTCTTTTTTCATTGATCGTGCTAAATTTAGCCGCCGTTTGCCTGGAAACCATCGACACGCTTTATGCCCAATATGAATCGGTGTTTACAGTGATCGAAGTTGTCTCAGTGGCAATTTTTTCTCTGGAATATGCGTTACGTATTTGGTCGCGTGCTGCCGCCCCTGATGGCAAGCATCAAGGGGCATTTTCTAAGCGGATGGCCTATGTTTTCAGTTTTACTGGGATCATTGACCTTTTGGCCATACTGCCTAGCATAATTCCACTTCTTTTGGGTGGAGTAGATTTGCGGTGGTTGCGTATTTTGCGGCTGATGCGGTTGTTAAAATTTTCCCATTATTCATCAGCATTAGAAGATTTGATTTCGGCTGTGAGGCATGAAAGCCGATCGTTTATAGCGACATTGTATTTGTTGGTGTTGGCATTACTGATTTCTAGTGCAATGATCTATGTTGCGGAACAACATGCTCAGCCTGAACATTTTGGCTCGATCCCTCAGGCCATGTGGTGGACCGTTGTAACGCTGACAACCGTTGGCTACGGCGACATCGTGCCAATGACCGTAGCGGGCAAATTTATTGCCACATTGACTGCGTTTATGGGTGTTTGTGTCGTTGCTCTGCTAACAGGTATTGTGGCTACTGGATTTACCAATCAGGTAGCGATGCGACGTAATCAACTGGAAGCTGAAATAACATCGGCGTTAAGTGATGGCAAAATTAGTGGCGATGAGCGGAAGGAAATTGAGGATTTACGCCGGCGACTTAATATCTCAGAAGAAGATGCGCTAGCGATAATTAATTATCTTTCTCGAGAAGCAAAAATTAAATAGCTGCGGATATCGACTTCTACATTTTGGTAGGCTGTGCCCTACTCAGCATGCAACTCCCTTTTGCCGGCGGTAAAAGAAAATTGATGATCATCACGATAACCGCTTGACCTGCTGGCGGAAAAACCAGTAAAACGGCGCTTCAGCAACGCCCAGTCTGTGTGTCCTGTTAAAATTTATAGTTTAGACAATGTGTTTAGGTGCCCTTTGGGTCAGGTATCATGCGGCGAAATGCCGTTGAATGGCGGAGTAGCTCAGTTGGTTAGAGCAGCGGAATCATAATCCGCGTGTCGGGGGTTCAAGTCCCTCCTCCGCTACCATTTCTCAAGTAAAAATTAGCAATTACATCAGTGCCTTACGGACAGTCATCACCTCAATGTGATTTCTGTTGATTCTACTGATTCATGCCATTTTGTCAAAGTCTGTGTGACTGAGGTGTGACCGGCGTGTGACCAAAGTCGTTCGCGTGGGTCCCATGCTCAAGGGAAAGACACCCCAGTGGGGGAAGACAAACACCGATTTCACAAAAGGGGACTAAAGGGTTGGGTTGTTGTTTGTCGTTGTTCGAGATTAAGAAATCAGGAGTCGAGGTAGCTACAGTGGATTTTGCTCTACTTACCACTGCCCCTCACGTCCTTTTATCTGCTATTCGCAACTAGCAGCTTGTTTCGATACATTCCCGCACATCTATCTCCATCGACTTCACAAATAGCAATCTTTTGAACTTGGTTGGTTTGAGCAAACGCTGGTGTGGCCTCAATGATAGGCTTTATGCCAATAGCAAACAATCCAAATGCTCCGATGATGGCTACTGCCATTAACGGCTTTGATAGTCTTACTTCGTGAATAACTCTCTTTTCCATCTTTAACTCCAATACTGAGGGCCTTCAGTGACTCTCAGATCGCCAGCATCGGGTGCCTAATATTGATTCAAATAAGACCCCTCATGCGCAATAAAATTCTGTTGTGAGTGGAGCTGAATTTGATGGAATGATGAAACACGAGAACAAGCATTAACTATGGGCTAGAGGTTTATCTTCTGGCCCTTTTTTTTACACGACAAGAATAGTGCAAGTTTTGCAGCGTTATCAGCAATTTATAACTCTATGATGCACGATCGTTTTTGGGCATACATAGGCAACAAGTAGAAACCAGAACAAACTGCAGCTTTTGGTGCTGCTCACATAGGAGAGAAAAATGTATGTATCGTTTACCGATTGGGAATTTGACGGAGATGTCGACAAAGCAGTTGAAGGCATTAAAGCAAATTGGGCTGAAATGAAAAAATATGGTGCTGTAAATGGCCGTTGCACTGTTACTGGAGAAAATACCCTTAGAACCATGACACTCTGGAGCAGCCAAGAATTGATGGAGGCAAACGTTGATACAATTAGAGCCTTAGCAACTTCGGCGTCAGGCATGAAACCAACAGGCGCTATGAAAGGCCCACTCGCTCTTCAACTAACTGAAAATGACTAATTCATTGGTTGGGCAATCAGCACAGCCGCACCAGAAAGGAAAGACAACAGATGAGCAAAAAACTTAGCATAATTCGTTTCAAACCAAAGCCAGAGCATTACGACCAATTCCTCGCAGATGTAGTTGAAAATGGCAAAGACAGAGAGCCAAATACACACTTTACAGTTACCGCTGGCGATGAAGTGATAGCTGTAGTGATAAGGGATGCAGACAGTTTTGAAGAAAGTGCAAAAGACGGTGTGGTTAACTGGTTGGATGAGCGTCGGCCAATGTTGCAGGAATTTGACGCTGTCAACAGACACACCATCCCACTTTCCGGGGATTTGGTAGAATAAGCGGCAGATTAGTTGGATGCTATCAAAGGCATCTAAAACCACAACAGGGCCATCTCAGGGTGGCCCTTTTTTTAAACCACACACGTAGTGCAAGTTTTGCAGCATTATTAGAGATTTATAACCCTATGATGCACTACTTTTTTTTGGCACATGTAAGTCATAGAAAGTTTTCCTCCCAGTCAATTTTCTTATTCTGAATACCTCCATTTTTTCGACTGCTTGGGCCAGCCACTCCTCGGTTGGCCCTTTTTTTCGATATGGTCAGCACCAAACAGCCTGTGTTAGCGTTAACTTTCTAGTGGGGCAGGTGTAAAATATGGAAATATTTTGGGGAGTCGTTGGCGTTATTGCATGGGTAGGCTGGTCCTTCACCCGTGACAGGCAATGGCAAAAGCCAATACTATACTGGTTTGTTCTCGTTCAAATATGTCTTGTGACAGCCGTTCTTATGGTAAAAAGTTCAAAGGCAAGTGAGCAGCCAAGTGCATTTGTTGATTGTATGGTGAAAAAAACAAAAGACATCTTTCCAACAATGCCAGACAGCGTATTGCCAAGTTTAAAATTACAGGCGCAAATCACAGAGCGTAACTATGCGGAACTAGCTAAAGCGGTGAACGAAAGCCCAACAGTCTTAGCTGATTTGGAACTGAAGTTGGAGCAAGGTAAATCACCTAGAAACCCAGAAGCTGTCATGATGAAAGAGTTAACACGTCAGTGCTCAAAGCATATAAAGTGGAAAAAGAAAGAAGGTTAGTAATAGGAGAATTTCATGGCAGAGACTGAGGCAAAAAAGACAGAAACAACGAAGGTAGCGGCTGAAAAGGGGCGGCGGGGTCGCCCAAAAGATGCGCAAGACACGGAAAGCCAAGCGAGTTACTACGCCCGTAAGTTCATGGAAGCCCACGTAGCCCAATCTGCTTCGGAAAAGAGTGAATGACCCGCAAACTCACCCTATTTGCCGTCTGTTCTTTTGAAGTCGCCCTGATACTGTTTATGGTTTCCCATTACGTCTCCTTTGGGTAATGTTGCGTATGGACTTAGAGTTGTTTTATGCGCTTGCTTCGGCTTCAGTTTTTCTGTTTTGCCTCAGCCTCTTAGGCAAGAAACTAGATAAGATGGTTGCTCAATCGAAGATTGCTGGGAAGCAGCGCAAGGTGCTTTGGAACCTCTGCGCCTTTTCACTCATGATCGTATGGTTTGGGATTTTCTGGGAGTTTTAGCTTTGGGGGGCAACCATGTTTAAGTTTGATTTTAAGGATATCATTCTAGGAAATATAAATTACTCCACCCATTCCAGCTGCGTGATGCTCCAGCATATGGCAGTGAAAAAGCCAAGCACCAGGATTGTTTGCAATAAAAACAAGCTCAGCCTTTTCACCAGGCTGCATTAGATAGGTGTCCCGAAGCAAGGCCCTCTTTTTTTCTCCAAATTCAGAAGAAGCTACCCAAAAATGATGGCCGTGAAGGTGCATTGCATGAGGCCATGCTGTATCATTCCAAGCTTTTATAACAACCACTTCACCGATTTCAATTTCAGCTAGGCTAAGGCCATAGCCTCCTATATTTCCATTAAACGCCCAAAGCTTTGCCTCTTTCAAGGCAAGGTCACGTAAGCCGCGCTCTTCGCCTTCGAAGGTGGCCTTAGACAAATTCCCCATCGCACCACCTTGCATATGAACGTCAATTTTTTTTGCGTTCTTAGTATCGGGCCAAGAGTAATATGGCTCAGTAGATAAAGAGTTTTTAACGCTTGTGAGCTTTGAGGAAATTGGTTCAAAAATAGCTGCATTTAACGCTTTGCTTGAACTTACCTCTAATAGCTCGACTAACTGTGAAGCATCTTCAATCAACACGTCCACCCGTTGAGCTGGCCCCAATGTGATTCTATTTGTGTCGAATGACTCGCATGGAGATCCGTCCACGCAAATCACCTTCATCATTATTCCCCCCGAGAGTTCAAAATTTAAAATTCTAGCATTCGCTGCGTTTAAAAACCTTAATCTCACTGGACCATTTGAGGATACACGAATAGCTGGTTTAAATTTGCCATTAATTGATAGTGCATTACCAAGCCGGCCACCGTGAGACCAATGACCAAGATTGCCAAAGCTGTTCGCGTCAATTTGTTCATCTGAGTTGAGTAGCCAATCATCTGCCAAGATCACAATATCACTACCAATGTCATTTTCATTTGTGTCGTAATCGTAAACAACAAGTGGGCCGTATAAACCTCGTGCCACTTGTTCCCAGGCTTTGTTGTGTGAGTGGTACCAGAAAGTTCCTGCGTCATTTAAAGGGAAGCGATAATGAAATTTTCCACCGGGTTCAACCGAAGATTGTGTTAAATCTGGCACACCGTCCATAGAATTAATGTTACGGATGCCATGCCAGTGTATTGTCGTTGGCTGATCAAGGTTGTTAAAAAATTCTACGTCAAGGATCTCGCCTTTGGTTGCTTGAATCAGCGGCCCCGGATTAGCTTTATTATAAAGCCACAAATCGGTGGCCAATGGGTTTTTGTCAAAGAAATGAGGCGTAGGTTCAGCTGCAAGTTGATAGTAGCGCACTCCTTGCTCAGCGATGGCACCTGAAGGCAGTATAGTTAACGTCAGGCCAGCTATACATTGGTTTAAAAATTCACGGCGTGAACTCATCTTTACCTCAATAAAATTGTTTATCTAGACTGATTTCTAAATTTGTTTTTGATCTTCATAGTTCGGCAAGGGATGCATTTTTTGTCCCTATTTGTTGGTCAACTACGAACCGCCCATTTTCTCTTTCATCGCTCTATTAGACTTGTAATCAGAGTTGATTTTGTCATGGATTTCTGTGATGTCAGCGGGCCATGTAGACTTGATGTACGATAGCACAGCAACAATTTCATGATCTTTAATAATGCCATCGTAGACCGGCATACTTACTTCATAGTCTTCACTGATCATTGCTTTAAAACCGTATTTGGTGAGGTTAAAGAGCACCTCATCCGCATGATGCCATGTGTGACCAGATTTATCATGAGGGGGAGCTAGCCGCATACCATCAACTTTCGTGTTACGCCAGCCATCTTGACCTTCAAGATTTACACCATGACAACTAGCGCATTGCTCCACGTAAACCTTTTTACCCATTTTAACATAAACAGCGTCGTTGGGTTTTAACTCCACCGTTTCGGCCGCACTTGTAAATGAAATGGTCGATAATCCAAAAATGATGAAAATGAATAAACGACGAAATACACACATGCTGCTAATCCAATTTGTATGACTGGTGGCAACTTTTGCACGACGATGCTACTGCTTTAAAACCTTCCACGACAGCGGTTTGATCTCCTGCCTCGGCGGCAGCAATCAACTTTTTTGTTGCTGTCTCATTCTCCATCGCTGCCCTTTTAAATCCAGTAAAATCTTCCCAAATCTTTGGTGATGCTTCTGACGGCTTTATATTGCTACCTTCTGGAAAATATTCAGGCATTTTTACCGCCCACTCTCGTATCTCATCTGCAAGTTTGGCGATAGAGCCGTAGTCTTCACCTCGAATGTGAGACTTGATGGCCTTTAGGTTTTTTTGACTTCTTTTAAACATGTCCATGCGCTCTTTAACTATTCCCGTCGCGCCACTGTGCGCCAAGGCAGAGCCAAGAACGCCCAGGGTTGCGATGGTTAAGGCAATTGACACGGTGTATCTTGAAAAAGTCATACGATTTTCCCTTTAAAGGTTCCCATCTGAAATAATGATAAACCCTCCACTTACTAGAGGGTAAAGGTGATTTTCCTCATTTAATCACACCTGAACATAACGAAACAATTGACTAGCCGTCCTATGTCCACTCACAGCCATCACCTCGTGTATCTTCATGCCATTGTCAAACATCCTTGAGATTGCCTCATGGCGGAGGTCATGGAAGGTAAGCCTCGAAATCTCTGCCACGCAAAGACCATAATCAGGATGAAATTCAAACAAAATCGTCTAATAAAAATACAGAATAGAGTTTGAATTCCTCCCTAAACTCGGGCCGCCTTTGCGCGGTCCTTTTTTTGTGGCAATCTTTAAATATGGAAAAAAATCAAAATTGCCTGGTTTACGTCACAGTAAAAGATGAAGGTGAGGGGCTTTCTATTGCCCAGAGAGTGGTGGAAAAAAGGCTAGCGGCCTGTGCCAATTTGTATCCCCAGATTCAATCAATATTCAACTACCAAAATCAAATACAAACTCAAGATGAAGCAGTCTTGATATTGAAAACTACCGCTCAAGCATATGATAAATTGGAGAGCTTCATTATTGAAATACACTCGTATGATGATCCATGTATTTTGAAACTACCAATCGAGGGCGGTGCGGCTGATTTCATGAGTTGGATAAAAGACACTGTTGCTAGTTAATATCCTGCACTGGGAAGCTTGGCCGTAACCTTATGGTATATTCTAGCAGCCGTTCACAACATGTGTCGGTTATTTCTTTGTTACTACCATGAGCTCTGTTTGACGTATTTGTCACTCGAAAGACTGACAAATGAGTGACAGTCATGGCCTTTCTGCACATGCATGAGGCAACACTCAAAAAAATTGTCAAATAGGGACGACAGCTCTTCAGGCAGCGTTGATGAATCTGGCTCAAGTCTGATATTTGTTTAAATGTAGTGTATCGGTTCGATTTCTTGAGGTCACCTCAGAGGTATACCATCATGACGGCTATAAATTGCCAAAGACTCAGGCGATCGAGCTTAATCTCATAAATTTCGAGCGCTGAAGATAGCGGACACATGTTTCACAACAATACGGTATTATATTCACATTAAAATATGTTGTTGACATTTTCTGGTATATGATTACTCCGATCAAAGGTAATGACATTTTTGGAAAAAAATAATGATCCCGCTCCAAAAAATACAAAGGTTGGAAGGGTGCCGCCGATGCCCTGGCTAAGACTGCAGGTCGCCTCATGCAAGGCGAGGTTGGATTTGACGAGTATGACCTGGCTCCCAATGAGTGCTTTGTCCGAAACTATGTCGCCCGCGGCATGTAACGTTGGTGCCATCGCCCAAAATAACGGTTGGGGAATGGGGGTTTGTAACACGAGTACCAGTTGCACACACACGGTCGACAGGTTCATTGATTATTAAACAGCAAATGGTACCTCTGATACGGCAACCCTAATGTCAAAGGGCTCTGACCGCTTGGACCTGGCGATTAACAGGGATTGAAATTGAGGGTATTGAGATATGGATAAACTTGAGGGTCTGCTGGCATCCCAACAGCTTGCAAGCGAAAGTCTAGGGCCCGTATTTTTAAACTTTCTCCTTTGTTTGATTTTTTCCACCCTCGTCAGCTGGTTCTACAAAAAAAATGCAATGAGCTTGGGTGGAAAGACCCATGTAGGCTCAATCTTGCCTCTGATTGGGATGACCGTATTTCTGGTAATCACTGTCGTGAAAGGTTCATTGGCGCTTTCTCTCGGACTCGTCGGCGCACTGTCCATAGTACGGTTCCGTACACCAATTAAAGAGCCTGAAGAATTGGGTTACTTGTTTTTTGTAATCGCAATCGGGTTGGGTTTTGGCGCAAGTTTAGAAATCATCACCTCTATCTTGACCCTGGCAATCCTTGGTTACCTCCTCATCGCCGGGCGATCCAAACATTTATCCCAACAATTTGGTGAATACACTTTAGTTGTAAGCATCTGTACGGCTCAATTCAGTGAAGCCTGCAAGATTATCGAGCGCAATACAGACGCATCCAAGATCACACGGGTAGAACATGATGGGTTTAGGTCAACTGTCTATTACAATGTCGCGTCCACGTCCGGGATCAACTCTCAGGGCATTATTGGTCAACTTGTGGATCTAGATAAGGCAGCCAGGCTTGATTTGGTTGAAGCTGGTGTGAACTGGTAGGTTATTGAAATGCACGATAAACGGGATATTCGGGTGGATAAATTCAGGTTATTCCTCTTCGTGCTGTTGAGCATTGCAACCGCTGCTTGGATAGCCCTGTCAATTGACCTACGTAGAATAGTGGATACTGAAATTCAGGGAGTCCAACGACATATGACGTCGTTTTCTAGCGCGGTTCAACTATTCGATGATGGTCGTAGCGGTGTTTCAGACAACATTCGTTTCGACGATATTCTGCCCGGACTGAAGAATTTTTGGCACGTGCTTCTGGCGGGCGATTCCAGAAATTCCGTAAGCAAAGCCATAGAATTAGATATCAAATTCAAAAATTTGCAGAAGATTTATGCTGACCGGGAAGAAGCCATCCTGAAAACCGTAAATGAAAACCCCACTAAAGTTCCCTGTCGAATAAGCGATGGCGGGGTGACATATAAGTGCCAAGTTAGGTTAAAGGGGGATCTAAGAGATCACTGGAATGCTGAACCACGACTTAGTTTGCGGATAAAGGTGAAAGGCGGCTATATCCATGGCCTAAAGAATTTCTCAATCCAAAAACCTCGCGCTCGGCAGTTCCCGTACGACCAGGTGTTTCACGATCTAAACTCAAAGTTGGGAGGTTTGTCGAGTAATCGGCAACAGTTCGTCAATTTTAGGTTGAACGGACAGCCGATGGGGATAATGAATGTCGAGCCCACCATAAATTCACAATATCTTGAGAGCCTTAAGATCAAGCGCTTTGGAATATTCAAAATATCCAATGAGGAAAGTTGGGCGTATCACAAAACTGAGAACAGCTATCCTGGTTTCTTTGTTTCTGATCCAACACTAAATTTCGTTCAAAGAGGAACATCCAGAGATCTTGAAGGATCTGAAAAGATAAGAGAAATCCACTCAATAATCGCAAATTACCTTTATCTAAAGCCCAGCCAGTTATTTGACCGACAAAAAATGGTCGAATCTCTGATTTGGGGGCTGGTGTGGGGCAATCTCCATGCGCATGATCACTCCAATTCGCGTTATACCTGGAATGACTACACTCAGAAACTTGAACCGATTCTAGCGGATCAAGGACGCTGGAAGTCTTTTGATACCAGCAGTATCTATCAACTACCTTTTGGATATCGGGATTTGATTATCGACAAGCCAATTAGTCATTACGAGTTGGAAAACGCTTTACAAAAAATACGCCGCGTCATCAGCTTGCAAGATCCCATTGATCTATCAAATTCATTAAAATCCGCTTATTTCCAGAATGATAGAAGGTTCAGCCATTCACCAATCAAGGAAAACTTGAGGCTTATCGCCACTCGGCAAAGCTGGGTTCTGAACTTCATCAACAATTTAGCTAAAGAGCATCGAAGTTATCATGCTGAAAGCGTGACGCTGTCCAAGGCGAATATAGAAGGAATGAGAGACTTCGTTTACGTCCTTCATCACACAGACGGCTTGATTAGGATATTTAATCTTATTGATCAGCCCGTGCGCATTTCCAAGGTAACGCTGAATAAGAAAACCTTGAATGTGGATAGGGAAATACCGGGCTCAAAACCCAAAAGACTTGCGTCAATCGCGGTGCGGTCGAGTTTCCTTGATTTCCAAGATTTCAAAATAAACGTCCACGCCGAGAAATTTGGAGTCACCAAGGTTTCATCAAATAAAAATACAATATTCCCGCTGCACATACTTAATTCAGAGCAAAAAGCAAAAACATTATCATCCCTATGCAGTGCCGAAGGAACCGGCGAGAAATGTGTTATTTCGGGCGAGGCAAATCTCAGGGTTTCGCAAGTATTTGATCGCCCGGTAAGAATTGAACCAGGCGCAAAGATCACTCTTGGAGCGGGCGTTGACTTGATCTTCAAGTCCTCTGTTGAGATGTTGGGTCAACCTGGCAAGGAAATATCGTTAAAAGGCAATGGTTCATCGATCATAATCGTGAATAAGGGGTTTCAGAAATCCACCATCAATCACGTAAATTTTAGTGGTCTATCTGAGCCGGCGTCTCGTTTACGGCGCTACACGGGAGCAATAAATGGTTACGGTGGAGAATTCGGTATCAAGGCCGTGTCCATAAATAATTCTCTTGCGGAAGATCAATTGAACCTGGTTCACGCGAAAATAACCATTGATGAGCTGTCGATTGATGGTGCCAGATCTGACGGCTTTGACTGCGATTTTTGCACCGGCGAAATATTGTCGGCCGACTTTAAAAACTTAGGCGGCGACGGTCTTGACTTATCTGGGTCAGAAATCAGTGTAGATCAGATCAGTTTCAGTAACATCGAGGACAAAGCCATTTCAGTCGGTGAAAACTCAGATGTCACGGTAAAGTTTGCTGACGTCGCTCGGTCAGGGACGGGAATAGCAGTGAAGGATGCCAGTCGGGCCACCGTGAAATTACTGCAGGTAAGCGCGATCACCCATGATGCGGTGATGACTTATGTCAAGAAACCCTTCTATCTGGGTGCCACCACGGTTGATGTTCAGAAATTTACGGGAAAAGACGAAGTTGGTGGTAATGTTTGCATAAGTCAGACGGGAACGCATGCCCAAGTATTCGCCTCAAACTGTGTTACTACGGATTTGGACGTAGACAGCCTTTATGCTGGTAGAATGAAGAAATGAATGAAAGTCTACCTGGCTCACTTAGGCGAGAAGTGAAGTATAAAATATTCATGAGAGATGGCAGCGCTTTCTACTCTTGGCTTCTGCGATCACCGTTCAAGACAGGATATAAACCGCGCTATAATGCTTCGCTGTATTTTGACACTACAGATCTGCAATTTGCTTTCAGTAACATAAGCGGCGAAGCAAATCGGTTAAAAATCAGAGCTAGATGGTATTCCGATGTAACCGAAGATCCAATGTTAACATTCGGTGAAAAAGGCCAGAAATTCACCATAGAAATTAAACGTAAATTCAACAATGCAAGTGACAAGGTTATTCTCGACGAGATTATCTTCGATAGCCGCGACAGTATTGATGTGAGAATTTCACAAATCAAAGAACGTATAAATTGTTCACTGCGAACCAAAAAGGCATTTCATTCATTGCAGATAAATGACGTGTTATTCGTTTTTTATAAGAGGAGCTACTACGAACATGTTTTGAGCAGAAATATCAGGATGACCGTGGACAAGGAAATATCCTGTACCCGGAGTGTGGGATCCCTGAAGCCCATGCTGATCTCGAAAGACTATGAAGTTGTCGAATTGAAGTACTTTCACGAGAATTCAGAAATTATTGAAAATCTGATGAGATCATTTCGACCTCGAATTGTGAGATTTTCAAAATATATCGCTTGTTTGTCCAGTTATGTCCGAATTCCATATTAGCATACCACACTATTCTGATGAGGCTTTGCATAAAAAACAATGGCATGGAAGCATTCTCTGCCATTTGGTTAAAGTCTGTGTGACTTAGGTGTCACAGGCGTGTGACCAAAGTTGATCACGTGGGCCCCATGCTCAAGGGAAAGACACCACCAACGATAACCTTTTCGACATCGGTAAAGGTAACTCTCCTAGCTCATTTCCCCAATGCGGTGAGGTTTTTGAAAATCCCGCACTAATTCTTAGGTCAAGCGCTCAGTTTTTTACTAGGCACTGCATTTTTAAACGCTGCTAATTCATTTTGTTTAACCCAACTATATTCGGTGTATATTTTTGGTAAAATGTCACAGATGCGCTCAATTCCATCATAACCTAGACTTGAAGCATCTACAGTTAGATAGCGCATACTATCGTTACCCTGCGGTCCGAGAGGCGCATTGTATTTTTGATAAGTTTTCGACAGCAAATGCTCGTGATTCAAGCCTATTTTTTTTGCGTACGCTATTAAACGAGCTTTCTCCGACTCAAAAATAAATTGACTCCGAATGCCATTAAGATCGGTGATACAACTCTCGAAAAATTGTTCTGATGTGAGTTTAAAATCAAGGCCAAGCTTGTCAAACAATACCTTAAAATCATACGCTACGTAGGGCACCGAAAGTTGAGTGTTTTTAAGAGCTTTATCAAATACGGGCATCAAATCTATACATTCTTCGAACTGTGACTTACCGCTTGATTTCAATTGGGTGCCAGTTAATGCAGCAGTGTTTGAGTAACCAGACGCCCCTATGACGGTTAAAGGAAAACTATACTTCATATATCCATCTAATAACGTTGCATTTAAAATACCGCTTGCATAGTCTACTGACTCACCAATGAAGTACTCTCCATACTTATCGCGGCCCTGTCTAATAATCTCGGCGTTTACTAATCCATGATAAACTGAAGGACCAATTGAAGGCCATCGTTTCGCACCTTCCCATGATGATGACCTATGAAGAACATTGCTTGAATTGTAGTAGTTCAATGTTCCAACGTTGAGTGGCAACTTCAAACGTCCTTTATCAAAGCCGGGAAAGCATGGCCATTTGTAATAAAAAACAGGCCAGCGGAAAGCTAAAAATTTAAAATTTGAAGTTAAGTGGTCAAATGCATCGAAAGTAATCTGCGTGCAACCATCATCATCCCCAATGAACATCACCCATTCACCAGAAATTAAATCCAGAGCTCTTTCCCAGTTGTCGGCCATTGACAGACATTTGCTTTCAGACTGAACTAGGGTCACCTTTGTATCAAATGTATCAAAGCCATTCGCTTTGATTAGTTTTGGAAGCAGTTTTGTGTTAGCAGAATTGTCTAAAACAATAACTTCAATATCTTGTCGTTGTGCCAGCATGATGCTTTTTATTGCACTAATACAATAAGTCTGCCGGTTGCGTGATGGGATGACTACAGTATATTTGATCTCTTCGTTCATTTCAGTGCGAAGCCTCAATTATAAAACAAAAAAGACGGCTGTAAGTTAAATTGAGATGGTATTTTGCATTGCGCCCATGAGAAGTGCTTACAGCCAAAAATGCGATAAAGATCACGCAATATCGATGCCAAAAGCAATAGACACAGAATACGTAATGTTTTTAGCTTTGTTTGAGAGTTCGGTTAACCAAAATGGATTTTTCAACAATTGACTATTTTATCACACCAATATTTGAGTTCGATTTGAATTGGGAATGCTAATTAAGATGAAAAAACACATTGCGATAATTGGTGCTTCTGTTGGAGGGCTTGTCGCTGCAGGCGTATTGAGGTCAAAAGGATTTGATGTGACCTTGCTTGAAAAAGGTGAGGCAATCGGAGGGCTTTACGGGAAAGTGGAAACTCCCTTTGGCAAACAAGAACTGGGTATGCACGTATTATATCTCTCAGAACAACATTACGGATATTTGTCTGCAATCTTTGGTCCCGAATCTCTTCATATTTGGAAAGGATACAAGGTCGACCTGGGTGGTGCTTTTAATTTTGGAAAGGTTTTTTTAAACAGTATTTATCCAGATTTAAGAAGCCACCCCGATCACAGGAAAATTTTTTCGGAGATAGTAAAGAGTAATTCTGATGGTTGTAACTCCGTTAACGCTATGGAGACGGTAACCGCGAGGTTTGGTACCGTTGCGGGAAAACAGGTTTTTGTGCCAATTTTAGAGAAATTATGGAAAATAGAAGCTTCTCAATTGAGCGCTGGCGCGATTCATTGCTTTTACGACTTAAGGCGTGCTGTTGTCTGCAATGAACAGCAGGCCGAATCTTTAAAAAATGATTTATGGTTAGACCGGGTGATAGCTAATCCAGATCAAACCAAACCCTCTGGAGTGGTTTTCAATGGTAGAATGGCTGCACGGTTCAGGAATGATTGCGGCGACCTCTTTGAAAAAGTTATGTGTTGGCTTCATCAACAGAACATTAAAATTTGTTTCAATAGTTCAGTTACGATCAAAGCCAACCAATTAAACTATAATGATATTCCAATATTCGAACAGTTTGATGCTTGTATCGTTGCCTCACCTCTAGCCGCAATTATCCCTGACTCAAAAGCTTCGATGGATTCACTTGATTTGAGCATCTACTATTTTAAATTATCAAACAGTATTGTTGATCACTTGCCCGTATACTACGTGCTTTGCCATGATCCCAATACGATGTCTTCACGTATTGTTAATTATGATGCGTATAATCTTCACGACTTAACAAAGTGTTCCCGGGTAATCGCTGTTGAAGTTATGCATGAAGTTGGGCATGCTCCATCGAAACAACGTATTGAGTCTGAGTTGAAAAGAATTCTGCCATTTGCCTCAGTGGTTGAATCATACAAATTGCCGAACAGTTTGCGGGTTCCGGTGCCCTCTGTGAGGAACGCAGCATTTCTTGATAAGAACACAAATTTATTAACCTCGAATAGCCCCAAGACGCCCACCTTCTTTACTGGCATGAGAACTGACAAAGGGGTGTTTTTCTCACATCACACCATAGGATTAGCATATGACTCAGCGATGGAATGTGCAGCAAGATTATCTTGAAATTACTGAAATGCCTTTTTACTGGAGACTGTCCGATACCACAGAACAATCTCGAATACCTGCGCGGATGCCGATTACTGTCACTTGCAGGGAAGAGTATGATTATCTTGAATTTTGTCCAACAGACTCTGACTGGTGTGCGCTCAATGATGCCTACAGGCAAAACGCAAACATAGGCTTTGTGAATCCTGAGTCAGGGCAAATCGAGACCTACGGTTCAAGCGTCAACCAATTTTTTCTTGATGTTGTCGTGGCTTACTCTCCTGAAAAAATATATGAGATTGGATGTGGAGCGGGATTTAGTATTGAGTTTTTAAAGGGACACGGTTTTAACGTGACTGGAATAGACCCCTCTGAATATTCCCTCAAATGGAGCAAAAAGCTTGGATTTGACTTGTTAAACGAATTTTTTGATGAGCAAAGCTTAACTGGCAAAGCTGATTTTATTTATTGTAATGACGTTTTTGAACATGTGCCAAAAGTGGATCAATTTTCTAAGGCGGTATATGCAGCATTAAAGCACGGTGGTGTTTTTTGCTTTGCAACAACTAATTCGACTCAGTCAATCCGAGTTGGGGATATTTCAATGCTCGAACATCAACACGTCAATATGTTCACAGAGCGTTCCATTCATCTTTTACTTTTGAATGCCGGTTTTAGAGATATAAAGGTGATACCAGGTTCATATGGGAATACATTCCATGTTGTTGCATTAAAAAATGAAACAATGAAACAAACATACGAGAATTCCAAATCGATGGAATGTGAAGGCTTTTTTGAGAAAGCTCATCAGAAACTGATTGCTTTTGGAAGCTTTTACGAAAAGATAGGTAGTTCTTGTAGTTACTATGTTCCGTTGCGATGTATCCCGTATCTTGCTAGCGTAGGGTGTTTTGGGGAGTGTGATCTATACGACTCTAACTTATCCTGGCGGGGAAAGTACATTGACGGGTATACTCGACCTATCAAATCTCTTCCTGATCTAAAAAGTGAGGTCAAAAGTAGGTTTTTTATCGGCTCACTAACATTCCATGATGAAATCAAGAAATCTCTAAAAACGCAGGGCATTGGGGATGAACGCATATATTCAATATCAAGCATTTAGAAAATTTAATGAAAAAAATTTAAAACTAAAATGAAAGTAGTTATCTCTCAATCAATGTACTTTCCTTGGGTTGGGCTTCTAGAGCAAGTGAAGCTGGCTGATGTTTTTATCCACTATGATGATGTGCAATACACGCGAGGCTTTTATAATCGTGTACAAATAAAAACTTCCAATGGAATTAGATGGCTGACTGTACCACTACTCAATTACCATCGCGGACAAAACATCGATCAAGTGCTTATTGATAACAAAAAAAACTGGCGTCAGCAGCACCGGGAAATCCTTCGTCAATCTTACTTCTTGGCACCATATCGTGAGGATATGCTCGCTTTGGTAGATGATGTTTTTTCGAGGGAGTTGCATACCGTTGCAGATGTTTCCCGTGGGTCACTTTTGTCTTTATCAGAATATTTTAACCTGTCTTCCGATACTATTTTTAGGGATTCGAAAGAATTGGGTATTTCGGGGGCTCGCAGTCAACGTCTGCTGGATATATGTATTTCATTAAATTGTGATGCCTATGTAACGGGACATGGCGCGATAAACTACCTAGATCATAAACTTTTTGAGATGTCTCAAATAAATGTTGAGTACATGAAGTATAAGAGAACCTCATACCCTCAATTGCATGGAGAGTTCACACCATATGTCACCGCCCTTGATTTGGTCGCAAACTGTGGTAAGGGGGGCGCGCGAAAGATACATTCCAACTCGGTTAATTGGAAAGAATTTTAAAATGGACCCTATTGATTTATTCAAGAAAGACGTCAAGGCTAATATTAACGGACTAGCTAAAGACAGAGACTTGCAAGGGTTGTCTAACATTTGGCTGAGAGAAATTGTTGGTCATAAATACACTTATAATTTTGAATGTATGGGCCGCCCTATTATTCAAGTGCCTCAAGATATGGTTGCCATGCAGGAGTTAATTTGGCAAACAAAACCGGACCTCATAATTGAAACTGGAATCGCCCATGGCGGCTCGCTTATTATGAGTGCCTCGATGCTGTCACTTTTGGATTACAGTGAGGCAATTCAGCAGCGCACCATGTTAGATCCAGCTTCGCCAAAGCGTCGGGTTTTAGGTCTTGACATTGATATTCGTGATCACAATCGATTAGCGATTGAAGCGCATCCAATGTCAAATCGCATCGACATGATTCAGGGGTCCTCAGTTGCCCCCGATGTTATCAGAAAAGTGCATAAGATTGCCAAACATTATGCTCGTGTACTAGTATGTCTTGACTCTAATCACACCCATGATCATGTGCTTGCAGAGCTTGAGGCTTACGCTCCTCTCGTGAGCCGGGGTAGCTATTGCGTTGTGTTTGATACAATTGTCGAAGACATGCCTACCGAACTGTTCTCCAATCGTCCTTGGGGGCCAGGCAACAGTCCAAAGACCGCTGTTTGGAAATTTTTAGAGACCCACCCAGAGTTTGAGGTTGATAAACAGATAGATCACAAGCTGCTGATAAGTGTTGCGCCGAATGGTTATCTCAAAAGGGTTTAAGTGAGGCTTCCAGCATTGCTTGGGCGATAAGGTTTAGGCCGACTAATCACTTTACTTTGCTGGAGAAAACTAGATTCTAGGCTACCTTGCTGGAATTAGACTTTTAAGAACTTTTACGACGCGGCTTTGCTCTTCAAGGGTAATTTCGTGGAAACTCGGCAAATTAATAGCTCGCTGTGAAATACTGGTAGCCATGCTATTTGGGTTAGGGCGATCAAACATTGGCAATTCACTCAGTGGATAAAAAAACACCCTTGCATCAATATTCTCAGCTTTAAAAGCCTCTTGAAGCATCGCTCGGGACACCCCCATATTTTTTTTAAAGACTACATTTGGCATCCATGCTCCGTTAATTGTACCGGTCAGCTCCGGGTTTAGAGTGATATCAGGTTCATCATTCAGAGCTTTCTTATAAAAATTTAGTATTTCACGTTTTCGTTTGGTCAGTTCGTCAATACGATCCATTTGGCCGCAACCAAAGGCCGCCTGCATGTTAGATAATCTATATTTGAATCCTATTAAGTCTGGCCAAAACTGCTTTACTTGAGTGGGGTTACGACCATGGTTGTTAAGAATGCAAGCTTTATCAAACAAATCTTTGTTATTGGTTACAAACATACCCCCTTCACCTGTAGTTATGGTTTTCGTACCATGAAAGGAGAAGGATCCAAAAGCTCCAATAGATCCTGCTCTTTTACCATGATAAACTGATCCGATTGCTTCTGCCGCATCCTCGACGATCGGAACGCCATATTGTTCTCCAATTTCAAGCAAGGTACTCATTTCGCAGAGGTTGCCATAAAGGTGTACCGCGATTATCGCCTTCGTACGCGGAGTGATGGCTGCCTTCACCAAGTCTGGGTCAAGACACCATGTATCAGGCAAAATATCCACAAAGACAGGGGACGCACCTAGGTAAACTATCGGTGCAGCAGTGGCAATCCAGTTGGTGTCAGCAAGTATTACTTCATCGCCAGGCCCAATACCCAGAGCTGCCAAGCCTATATGGATAGAACCTGTGCAGCTTGATGTAGTCATCGCATATTTAACACCCAAATAATTTTTAAATGCGTTTTCGAACCTATGAATGTAGTCATAACATTTCTTGCCCCATCCATTTTCTACAGCATCCCTAACATAACCAAGCTCAATATCTGTTGATGAGGGTTTTACATAAGGAATGTGAGTTTTCATGATATCAACAATTCTGGTAAAACTGTGACAAACTTTGTCCCACTTAATGACAATTCCTGATTTTGCTCTCTTATTTCAGCTGCAATGTTCCAAGGAAGAATTATAATGTAGTCTGGTAGTCGTTCACTGAGAACAGAGGGGTTCAAAATTGGAATGTGGCTCCCTGGAAGGTATTTTCCCTGCTTGGATGATGAAGCATCACAAACATAAGGCAATAGGTCTGCAGTTATACCAGCGTAATTTAGTAGAGTGTTACCCTTGGCCGCTGCCCCATAGGCCGCAACGCTTTTCCCGTCATTTTTCAGTGAGGTTAAAAACCCTACAAACCGGTCTTTAATTTGTTCAACATCATGTTGAAATTTAAAATATGTGTTTAAATCTTGTAAACCAAATGCATGTTCTTTGTTTATCAAATTAGAAACCGAGCCTAAGACACTATCGTTATTCTCGATGTGTGACGCGTAAATTCGCAAACTACCCCCGTGAGTGAATAACTCCTCTACGTTCCATATCCTTAGACCGGAATCACTGAAAATATTATTAACCACATTTAAGGATAAATATGAAAAATGCTCATGGTAAACCGTATCAAACTGTTTTTCAGAAATTAAACGCATTAAATGCGGGAATTCCAAAGTCACCATTCCGCTCGGTTTCAATGCAGCCTTTAGTCCTCTGGTAAAATCAGTGATATCAGGTACATGAGCAAACACATTATTGGCGATTATTAAATCAGCTAATCCATGCGTATGCTCTAAAGTGGATCCAAGCTTCTCAGAAAAGAATTCCTGGAGCACTGATAGCCCTAAACCTTCAGCGGCTCTAGCTGTGCTTAGGGTTGGTTCTATTCCTAAGCAGGGAATGTTGTCTTGAAAAAAATGTTTTAGCAGACAACCGTCATTGCAACCGATTTCGACCACAAAACTATCAGAGTCAAGATTCATTAGATGTTTTACATGCCTATAATATTCTGCCGTATGTTCAACCCAAGTCTTTGATGTGCTTGAAAAATACGCATAGTCAGCAGTAAAAAGATCCTCAGATCTAGAATATTCACTAGTTTGCACTAACCAGCAATGTTCGCAAACACAAACCTTCAAGGGATAATATCGTTCCGGTTTTCTTAGATCTCCATGAGTTAAGTATGCGTTAGAATGCGGGGCGAGCCCTAAATCAACAAAACTGTGGGTCAGAGGTTTTTTACAGTTCCTACAATTCAAAAACTTATTCCCTTAAAATTTTTTGTAATCCATTGTTGATTTTTGTCGCGTTCAGATATTTCGCTGATTTCAATTGGCCATTGCACCTTTAAGGTTGGATCAACTGGATTCAACGCACGCTCGTTATCTGAGCGGTAAGCTTTGTTGTGACAGTAAATGATTTCAACATCGTCACCTAAAGACTGAAAACCATGAGCAAACCCCTCAGGTATAAGTAATGCCTTTAGGTTCTCCTCTGAAAGAATTTCACTATGCCACTGAAGGAAAGTTGGCGAATTTTCTCTTAAATCGATTGCAACGTCCCAAATTTTGCCCTTGATACAAGTGACAAGTTTCATTTCAGAATGCGGCGCAGTTTGATAATGCATTCCCCTTACCGTGCCACACCGCCTTGTAAATGAGTGATTGATTTGCTCAATTGGTCCGACCCATCCATGAGCCGATAATTGTGAAACACAGAAAAGCCGGGAGAAAAACCCTCTGTCGTCGAAATGCCGATCCCGCTTGACAACTGTTAGCCCTGGGAGATTTGTTCGTTGGAAATCAAAACGCGACATTATTCTAACTCAAAAGCCTTAAAGTCATTGAGGCATAATAAACTGGCATCTTCGTTTGCTAAATAACCAACGTACCACATCAAAGTATGCCGGATAGCGCGGTCAAATGGCCACTTTGGCCTAAAACCAAGAATATCTTGGGCCTTGGAAATTTGGAGCCTCAGGTAATCCGTTTCCCTGATATTTGCTTTTTCTCGCTCATATTCAACGTCGATATCTGGAATATATAGTTTAGTTGCCTCCACAACATCTCTAACACTCTTTATGACATCATCATCTGGTCCAAAATTGTACGGGCCTGCATACTCTGGTTGTCTCCATAATTTTTCTGCTAACATCAAATAGCCATTTATAGGTTCCAAAACGTGTTGCCATGGTCGCACAGCCTCCGGATTTCTAATCTGCAGTTTTTGACTAGTACTCAAATTACGAATAATATCTGGCACCAATCGCGCTCTCGACCAATCACCCCCACCTATTACATTACCGGCTCTGGCGGTCGCTATTGCTACACCCTGTTGTTCAAAAAAACTTTTGCGATAGCTGGATATAATAATTTCGCTAGCAGCTTTGCTTGCGCTGTATGGATCATGACCTCCTATAGTGTCATTTTCACTGTAACCTGAAGGGGCTCCGACATTTTGATAAACTTTGTCTGTTGTCACCATGATAACAACTTTTAAATTGTCCAAATCACGCAGCGACTCAAGTAAATGAACCGAACCCATAATATTTGTAGAATGTGTGCAAACTGGATCCTCATAACTATCAAGAACCAATGCCTGTGCGGCTTGGTGAATGACTATTTCTGGATCACATTTTCTTACAATTTTGGTAAGTTTACCCTCATGCCTTATGTCGCAGTAGAAGGTTCTAACTTTACTTTCCATATCCAGCAACTGAAAGAGGCTAGGCGAGGTCCTGGGTGGCAACCCCACACCCGTGACATTAGCACCTAGTCTTTTTAAATAGAGAGCCATCCAAGAACCCTTAAAACCAGTATGGCCGGTTAGCAGAACCCTCTTTCCTTGCCAAAATTGTCTCAAGTTTTCTATATCCATGATGCCCAGGGAGCTTTTTTATTAACCCAAAGTTCTTCGAGAAAATTTTTGTCTCGTAATGTATCCATTGGCTGCCAGAATCCGTCATGCTCAAAAATCATTAGCTCTCGTTTTTTAACCAATTGTGACAAAGTGTCACTCTCAAAATTAGTATTATCATTTTCGATCAGCTTTATACATTCTGGGGACAAAATAAAGAAACCGCCGTTGATGATCCCACCGTCGCCTCTCGGCTTTTCTATGAATCCAGTGGCTAGACTACCATCCCTCTCCAAAGCTCCATAACGCCCCGGTGGGCTCACACCTGTAATTGTTGCGAGTTTCTTGTGACTCTTATGGAAAGCAATTGAAGCACCTATATCAACATCACTAAGGCCATCCCCATAAGTGAAACAAAAAGCATCTTCGTCCTTTAAAAACTCAGAAACACGTTTCAATCTACCTCCGGTTAAAGTGTGCTCACCAGTGTCAATCACACTTATTTTCCAAGGCTCCACATTTTCTGCGTGAACCTCCATATTATTTTTCCGCATATCAAAAGTCACATCCGACATGTGAAGGAAATAATTCGCGAAGTATTCCTTTATCACGTAACCCCTATAGCCGCAGCAAATCACAAATTCATTAACGCCATGAAAGGAATACATTTTCAGAATATGCCAAATCAACGGTTTACCACCAACCTCAATCATTGGTTTTGGCTTTAAATGTGTCTCTTCTGAGATACGGGTCCCTAGGCCACCTGCCAGTATCACTGCTTTCATTTTTTCATTACCACCAATATGCTGAGAAATAGATTATGTTTAAAAACTCTTGAATATCACGCCAAACAAACTCCATCATCAATGCAAGTTGCAATACAATAAAAGCACAGGATGGACTATTTGTATTATACAGGCTTCCACATTAGGCACAAAATGGCGAATGATTAACAATCAAAAATTAAACACGACGTCAAGAGATACAGCCTGAGAGAGTGAACGTCAGGTAGCGACCTTTCATTAATTGAGAAATGAGCTTGAACTCCTGCGCCGCGCATTTTTTGGTGGGGATGATTTTCGTTCTAGGCCTCCATCAGGTCAGCCAATTTTTAGTCCTGAGTTTGTATTTGAGTAAACTGGCCAGTATGCTCTGGTGCCTCTTACTCAATAGCCCAGCTTTCCGCTTCGGCTTTTTGGCAAATGATTTGCCAATTGCCTTATTGGGGCAAGGGTTATATATGCGGGAAATAACAAGCAAACTGACATTTCTATTTATTGAAAAGATGGACCAGCCTTTTCCGGTTGGTTTCCCAAACAGGTAACTTGCCACATCCGAATAGCAAGTAAGCTCTCTATGCAAATACCATGAGGGTGGGTTGGCCCATACGTGTGATTGGGCTTTAAGAATTTTTGTCTCGTTGCCACATCTGTGCCACAGTAGCAGGCAATAAAGGGACGCAAATTAAGGTATGGCTTTTAGCGGAAATCCTGCGATATTAATTTGGCGGATTAGCTCAGATTTTTAGTTAAAACTTGATTGCTGTTCTCTTGCTCCAGGGAACAGCAAGGCAAAGACCAATGGCCAACCAAAAAATCCGTTGATAAAAAATTTCGTGTACCAACCCAAAAATTAAGAAAATTGTCATGATCATCAAAAGGCAAGCGTTCTTTGGTTTTTTCAAATCATGCACAAAAGCGGATTTATAAAAATTGAAACAGATCGCCGCAAGCAAAGTAAGACCGACTAACCCAAGTTCTGCAAGCACCCAAATTGGGGTGCTATGAATGACTGTGGACTTACCGTAAAAGTTGGCGCTTGCCGCGAAGAACACACCAAGTCCAGAACCAAATATAGGGTTATCAGTCCACATTTTGATACCACGAACAACTGTATCCCACCTCAATGTGTCACTGTGCGCTGCAGAAAAATAAGGTTGTAACGCGGTATTGGAAGTTATGGCTAACTCTTGATTAAACAAAAATTCACTATTAAGTAGCAAAAATGAAACAAATGTTAGGATCAAAAAAATCGCTAGGGCATAACCGATACTTCTCAATATTGGTTTTGGTTTTAGTACCCCGGCAAACATAAAGATGGATGAGACAAGAAGCCAAGTTATGATACCTGCTCGTGAGCCTGCCAAATAAATACCAAGTACAATAATCCCATGCAAAGCTTCATAAGGCAAGAAATGCTTGAGTACCCTATGGCCATGCATTCTCAATTGGTTCGCATTTAAAAATGGCGAAAACACTAAGTAGAGTGCTGAACAAATTAAGAGTTGAAAAGCAAATGCATTTCTATTCATAACTAGCCCGCTAAATTGGTTTTCATAGTTCAGGGGTGATGAAATTATTCCCATCAAAAAAAGCGTGTTCGTAAAAAAAGACATAATTATTATTGTAGAAAGAGACAGGATCATGACTTCAGTGACCCTCACAATTCCAACTTGTCGTAACTGATTGACTATAAAAAAACCGAAGAGTAGGTAAGCTAACAGCACTAGCCACCCAAGAGCCCTTCCATAAAATGCCCACTCTGTAAAACCAATAGCCGTGTACCCTTTCAAAAGCCCATAAATCAACACTATCGTGAATAAGGCAATATATAGGTTGAGTTTTGGTACGCTCCATTTTGGTAATTTTTTGGCTTTTATCGCAATAGCCACAACTGCCGAAACGTACATCAATACAAATGGGTCAGCCAAGTTAAAGGAAAAAGCAACCGAGAAGGGCTTAATTTTAACTTGAGCTAGAATCACAACAGACGTCAGCGTAATAAGAAAATAATTTAGGGACTGAAGCATTCGCTTGTTGTTTTGCGTTAATGCCACTACTGGGCTAGCCAAAGTCTGTGTTGGGTTTTTCAATAAGTAGGGAAGCAGAACGGCAAAAGAAATGTTAGCGCAAATTCCCACGCTGAGAGAAACAACAAGTGCGCTAGACGCTGGAATGCCGATTTCACCAAGAACTGCAATTGATGTTAATTCCCGGATGCCCCAGCCGTTTACTGAAAGAGGGAGACTTGACGCAAATACTATAACCGTTGTTGCCGCTAAGAGGTTGAAAAAATCAGTGTTGGGAGCTACTTCAAAAGCTATAATAATGAAAGCAACGAACGTCAAAATTTGGGCTGCGCATGAGACTCCTATTATTTTCACAGCCGGTAGAGCTTTTTTGTGGGAAAGCGAAGGCCTGATAGGTTTCTGTTTCTTTTTTTGAGCGTCAACGAACAATACCGCCGCTACACACAACAAAATAGTATATGTTAACAGAACTAAGTTTGAGCTGTTGGTCCATTCCAAAACGCTATTCGCACTGAAAATCCAAAATGAACCAGCCAAGCAAAGTGACCCGCCTATCAAAACTGTTAACACCCTCTCGACTATAGTGATTGCTGAAATTGTTTCTGGTGAAACATCGCAGTTTCTTAACGAGACCTGCCGACCCATGGATTGACCAAAAAAAGATCCGAGAAATAGAGAGCCTAAAAAGCTTGATAACGTAGCTCTCAGTACAATTCCAAATGCTAGTTTTTGTCCAAAAAAGCTGAAAATTTCCTGTAATCTTATGTTCACTAGAAAGATATTTATTAAAAATATCGCAACCAAAATAAGAAATGTTCTTGGTTCAATCCTCGATAGGGTTCCAATCACCCCTCCCATGTCAACAGAATTGAAGATAAAAACGAGAAGTCCACTCGTTAAAACTAGGGGAAATAATAATCTTATTTTGTTTGTTAGTAGCAAAGCGCAAGTCCCGGATAAAAGTAAATCAATTGTTGTTTGAAGTGTTTTGATAGGATGCCTTAAAAATCATATTAAGTGACATCAAAGTGTGAAAGAGATCAGAGGTCTTTATGTTCGCAAGAAATCTATGTAAATTGGATAATTACGCAGCGTATCATTGTCTAGAAATACCACCATTAAATCATTTAAGGACGGGGTTCGTGTCCTTCTCCAATTAATGCTATATTCTCGCATAACACCCTGTATCACCATCAGTTATAACCTTTTTTGATTGGTGTTTCCAATATCAATTCTATGGCCTAAACCAGCCCATTACCACTCCACAGGAGCCAGAAATTAACGTCATTAGAGTGTGGTTTGAGCCTTGCTGTGTGGGTCATTTAAGACGCTGCTCCTACATCAAAATACCATATATCGCTTTTAATACCTGCATACCAAGTCAAAATCGATTAGTTTATTATGGATTTTACTCTGTTGGTGCACTTTACACTATGACTGAATATGGCTTTTTATAATCGCGTGATAGCACCGTATAATGTAAACAATATTCAACCGAGCATAACGGTTAATTATTGTTATTATTTTGGTTATTAAAAACAGGAGTTTTTGAACAATGTTGAGTCAAGCAATATTGGTGGTAACTAAATGAATTCTGACAACCGATCAACAATGTCAAGATCTGGTTCAAACTGGACTAGTCGTAAATGGGCAATGTTTGATGATGTCGAACAAAATGCGGTTAATCGTGATAGTTGGATTAAAAAGAATAGCTATTACCATCACCACGATATCAATTTTTTGAATTTTTTGATTGCAAAAAACGCCACTGTTCTTGATGTAGGCTGTGGCAATGGGTGGTTGATTTCAAAACTGGAAGCAGCCAAAAAAACCGGTGTAGATTTTTCTCCAACGATGATTGACTGCGCTAAGAAAATCTGTCCTGAAGCAAATTTCATCCTAGCGGATATTGAATCGCGCTCAATGCTCGGGACCATAGAGGCGCAAGGCCCGTTCGATTACATAATATTGTCTGACACGCTGAACTATCTTGATGATATCGAAGTGACGTTGGCGAACATTAACAGCCTGTGTAGCCCGAGTACAAGAATTATCATATCAACTTATAACCAATTATGGGAACCCTTATTGAAGTTAGGTGAGATTATAGGCCTTAAACAGGTTACGCGGTTTGATTTGAACTGGATTAGCCATGAGGATTTGCAAAGTTTTTGTACGTTAACAGAATTGGAAATATTGACTAAAGAGCAGCATCAGTTGATTCCTTTCCACCTATTGGGATTGGGTCATTTGCTCAATAAGTGGCTGGCACCATTGCCTTTAATTCGTAGCCTGTGCCTTCGAAAATATGTTGTCGCACGACCGGTTCCCCCGCGTAGGCTTGCCAAGCCAACCGTGTCTGTGATCGTGCCTGTACGCAATGAAGCCGGGAATATTGAGGCTGCTTTAACGCGGTTGAGTAAGTTTCCCGCCGATATGGAATTAATCTATGTCGAAGGCAATAGTTCGGACAATTCATGGGAAGAAATTCAGCGCATGCAGAAGGATTACCCGGATGTTGATATCACCGCGTTAAAACAGCCAGGCAAAGGAAAGGGGGATGCGGTACATTATGCTTTCCAGCAGGCAAAAGGCGATATTCTAATGATCCTCGACGGTGATTTAACTGTACCCCCCGAGGATATGATCAAGTTTTATAATGTGCTGGCGTCGGGTGTTGGAGAGTTTGTAAATGGAACGCGCCTTGTCTATGGCATGGAAAAGAATGCAATGCGCTTTTTAAACTATCATGCAAACCGGACATTTGCGTTGATTTTCTCTTACTTATTGAATCAACAGTTCACCGATACTCTTTGCGGTACGAAGGTAATGTTTAGAAGCGATTATGAAAAGATTCTCGCAAACAAATCCTTCTTTGGTGATTTTGATCCTTTTGGTGATTTCGATTTTATTTTTGGGGCTGTCAAGCTGCATCTAAAGGTTGTTGAAGTGCCGGTTCGTTATCGCGCCCGAACATATGGTTCAACGCAGATTTCACGGTTCAGGCATGGTTTCATGCTCTTGAAGATGGTTATTTTTGCATTTAAGAAATTAAAAGCGATCTAGATTGATAGTCACGGACGGTCATTTCAAACGTTGGTCGATAGCCGCTCTACAGCTGCTCGTCTCTGCGGGCCTTCTTGGTGGGCTATTGTATTACGCCGATCTTGCTGACATGCTGGCAATCGCTGCTGCAATTGATCCGTTTATTATCTTTTTATGCGCCTCATTATTGGCCTTGCTTGTGTTGCCGGCATCGATTAGGTGGCGTTGGTTCATCGCTAGGTTTTTAGACAATGACAAATCACCACCCACCCTTGGATTAGTTGTTCGTGTAATTACTATAAATGTGGCCTTGAACCAGCTATTGCCATCAACGATTGGCGGCGATTTATATCGCGTCTTTGTCGCAAGAACATTAGGCCTTTCACTTTTGAGCAGTATGTTGGCGACCCTTGGTGACCGTTTGTCCGCTTTGATTATTCTGGTACTAGTTTCGGGGCCAGCTATGCTGATTATTCTTCTATCAGCGGGGGATCTGTTTTGGCCGTCCCAAATGGACGTATTGCTTGGTTTATCGACGCTATTAGGTGTTGGATTAGCCGGCTTGTTTTTGTTGCGCAAACATCTTTATGTTATGAAAGCCATAGCGTTCTTTGATATTTCCGCGCTTGGGTGGAAAACATCTGGCGTGATTAATCAGGTGCTGGTGACTAGCTTACTAATCCAACTCACAACTCTGTCTGTTATGACGGCGATTACGCGAACCATTGGGATTGAAATCAGTTTAAGTGCCATTTTTGGTGTTATGGCAGTGTCGCTACTGGTTTCCCGATTGCCAATTTCGGTTGCTGGCTGGGGCGTCCGTGAAGGCGTGTCCGTCAGCCTTTTTGCAATTTTCGGAGTGTCTGCTGATTTGGCTTTGGCAACGTCAATTGTTTACGGGTTGACCGAATTATTTGCCGCTGTTCTAGCACTATTATGCACTGCGATTTCTGCGATGCTATCACATTTTTTGCAAAACAACCATCATCCTGATGCCGATTAACTGCATGAGTGATTTTGGTAAAACGCGTTCTACGGCCAGTAATGACTGTATTAACCACAATGGCGCAGACCATTTTTGAAAGCCGCCTGTCAACAGATAGGAGAGGGATCCAAAAAAGGCCTTTGTGGTTATCTTTAAGCCATAATTTGATAATTTGACTTCTTCATCGATCAGGCATTGCCGGGAAATCATTGCATTGCCATCCATAGCAGATTTTCCGTCAATAAATGTTGGACCAAATGGTTGCTGTAGCCTCTGGCAATCTTCATGATGCCAGAATCGGTAGAATAAGTATCCGCAAGGTCCTGCCCATGGCTCGATCAACACGATTTTTCCGCCCGGTTTCAGGCTTTTGACTGCCGAATTGAAAAACAGCCCCGGATGATTGAAATGGTGTAAAACATCGACGCCAATATAGCGGTCGATGCTGGCATCTTTAAAGGGGAGCTCGCTCGCATCGGCGCAACAATTCACTGTGGGCCCAATATCAATATCGGTAAAAATTATATTGGGGATATGTTTTTGAAGAAACCCGGGGCCACTGCCAACTTCTACAACTGTTTGTCCAGCGCAAATAACGCTTTTGATACGGCTGAAAATTTCCTGCTCATAATAATATCGCAGTTGTGTTTTACTTTGCCAACGTTGTATGTGTAGTTCAATCCAGTCAATTTGACTCATGCACATTTCTTTTCTGTGGTTTTGTAGCGCCAGATATAACAGGCTTGATGGATCGTGATTTAACGAATTTTTTTTATCGAAGGCAAATGAAATGAAGCAAAAAGTTGCATTAATAACAGGCATCACAGGACAGGATGGTGCCTATCTGGCTGAGCTTTTGCTTGAAAAGGGGTATATTGTTCACGGCATCAAGCGCCGTTCATCATCCTTTAATACACAGCGAATTGATCACCTCTATCGCGATCCGCATGAGGATAACGTAAATCTTCAGTTGCATTATGGCGACATGACTGATGCAACAAACCTAATTCATTTGATTCAGAAAACCCAGCCAGATGAGATTTATAACCTAGCTGCGCAAAGCCATGTGCAGGTTAGTTTTGAAACTCCGGAATATACGGCAAATTCTGATGCGCTTGGAACTTTGCGTATGCTCGAAGGGATTAAGCTGCTTGGTCTGGATCAGAAAACCAGATTTTACCAAGCATCGACATCTGAATTATATGGCAAGGTTGTTGAAAAACCGCAGTCGGAGACGACGCCCTTTTTGCCTTGTTCACCCTATGCGGCGGCAAAGCTTTATGCATATTGGATCACTGTCAATTACCGCGAAGCCTATAATATGTATGCCTGTAACGGCATTTTGTTTAACCATGAGAGTCCGGTTCGCGGCGAGACCTTTGTTACGCGCAAAATTACGCGGGCTGTTGCTTCAATTCATCTGGGCCTCCAGAATGAATTGCACATCGGCAATCTGGATGCGGAAAGAGATTGGGGCCATGCGCGCGATTATGTGAGAGGCATGTGGCAGATATTACAGCAAGACGCGCCTGAAGATTATGTTCTCGCAACGGGCACCTCTAAAACAGTACGCCAATTCGTTGAGCTGGCTTTTGCTGAGGTTGGAATCACCCTGGAATGGTCAGGCGCTGGAGTGGAGGAAATCGGGATTTGCAAGGCGTCTGGAAAGGTGTTGGTCATGGTTGATCCACGTTATTTCAGACCAACCGAGGTGGATAGTTTGCTTGGCGACGCTTCAAAGGCCTTCAGGGATTTTGGCTGGAAAGCCGAAGTAACTCTTGATGAGCTTGTTACTGAGATGGTTAAGTATGATATTTCAAGTTTAAAGACCAAAATATCAGATATTTGATGCAAGGGCTGCGGTGATGACACAAAGCATTGATTTTGAACTAACCGGAAAAAAAATATTTGTTTGTGGTCATAAGGGTATGGTCGGCAGTGCTATTATGCGGCGGCTGGCAAACGAGAATTGTACAATCGTGACTGCTGAACGCAGTGAGCTGGATTTACAGGATGACCGCGCTGTAAAGGAGTGGCTTGGTGCAGCAAGGCCCGACGCTGTTATTCTGGCAGCAGCAAAAGTTGGGGGCATTAATGCAAATGATACAATGCCTGTAAGGTTTTTGCTCGACAATCTCCGCATCCAGAACGCGGTTATAGATGGTGCGTTCGAACAGGGGGTCAGCAAGCTTTTGTTTCTGGGCTCTAGTTGTATTTATCCGGTACATGCTGAGCAACCAATGGCTGAGGAAAGCTTGCTCACGGGGGCTTTAGAGGCAACAAACCAATGGTATGCCATTGCCAAAATCACTGGGATAAAATTATGTCAGGCTTTGCGCAAACAATTTGGCGTGAATTTCATCTCGGCAATGCCAACAAATCTCTATGGTCCGCATGATAATTATCACCCGACCGAAAGCCATGTTGTTGCGGCATTGATTAGACGGTTTCATCAGGCAAAGCTTGAAAATCATGATGATCTCCTGATCTGGGGCTCGGGCAAGCCACTTCGTGAGTTCCTTTATGTTGATGATTTAGCGGATGGGTTGGTACATCTGCTGAGACATTATAATGATGAACAGCCAATTAATATTGGCACGGGCCAAGAAGTATCCATTAAACAGCTTGCCGAAATGCTAAAGGATGTGTCTGGTTGGCAGGGTAATTTGGTGTTTGATGTTACGAGGCCCGATGGTGCGCCGCGTAAAGTGATGCGGAATGACCGCATTCACGCCCTTGGGTGGCAGCATAAAACTGAATTGCGAAATGGGCTTGAAAAAGCCTTTGCCTGGTTTGTTGAAAATCAGCGTGTTGCTAGACTCTAGAAACATTTTTTACCAGTTCAAAGCTGGCATAACGACCGCATCCTAGTCAAATTATTAAAATAGGCTTCATTAGTCGGCGGCATTTGAGCGAAGCTGCTGGTCCGCTTGTGAGCATAAAATAGGCCGTCGTTAAAAAGCCTAGAATGGCCAGCATTGGGGTTATGTGTAAATGTACGAAAAGCTCTCGTAATGCCATTCCACGAAATGTTCGGCTGGTTAAGGTCGCCAAAGTTCGATGTGTTTTGGCGTCCCCTCCCGATCAAGCTTCGCTTTGATATCCATAACAAGCGCGGGACGATTTGCCTTGGTTAGGGTGTGCATCAGAGGCCAGGGGTCATTTATAAAATCAGCATGCGGCACGGCCAGCACGATAACATCAAATACAGCATCAACCGCTTTGGCATTAAAGCTAAAATTTGGCGTATGATTGCCAAGGTCAGCCATCGGGTCTACGACCTCCAAAGAGGGAGAAATGGATTCGAGTTTCTGCGCCAACTCAAAGGCTTTTGAATTGCGTATATCGGTTACATCTTCTTTAAATGTTATACCCATCAATAATATCCGAGGATTATTGATGCCTTTTTTGTCAAGCCATTGCCGGCACTGATCAATGATGAAGGCCGGATAATTATCATTGGTTTTACGGCCTGACAGAATTATCCGCGGGTCTGCGCCAACCTTTTTGGCCTTGCTGGTTAGATAATAGGGGTCAACGCCGATACAATGCCCGCCAACAAGTCCCGGTTCGAAAACATTGAAATTCCACTTTGTGCCAGCCGCTTTCAAAACATCATGCGTATCTATATCCATTATTTTGAAGATTTTGGATAGTTCATTCACAAAGCCAATATTCAAATCTCTTTGCGTATTTTCAATAACCTTGGCAGCCTCGGCAACCTTGATCGAAGGGGCCCGATAGATCCCTGCGGTCACAACGCTGGCATACGTGTCGGCAATAATTTCCAGCGATTTTGGACATTGCGCAGAGACAATTTTCAAAATGTTTTCAAACCTATGGTTAAGGTCACCGGGGTTTATTCGTTCAGGTGAATAGCCGACGAAAAAATCTCTTCCGGCGGTTAAGGTTGATGCTGCTTCGAGGATAGGAATGCAATCTTCTTCGGTACAGCCCGGATATACGGTAGATTCGTAAACAACAATATCGCCAGCGGTAAGCTGTTTGCCTACCGTCTGCGAAGCAGAAATAAGGAATGAAATATCCGGCTCACAATTATCCGTTACGGGCGTCGGCACGGTTATGATATGAAAATTGGCATCCCGAATTGCGTTGGGGCTAGATGTGTAGGTTATTTTAGAGTTGGCAAGGCGTTTATTCTCAACCTCAAAAGTAACATCGATAGATTTATTCAAATCATTGATACGACCCTCATCAACGTCAAACCCAATCACTGAAAACTCTGCTTCAGCAAACCCAATAGCCACGGGCAGCCCCACGTAACCCAAACCGGTCACTGAAATTTTTCTCTTGTTTTGTCTCATTATGGTACTGTACCTAACTCAGGCCTAAAATCTTAAATAGCACGCGCTGTTTTATTGGTAAAACAATCTATCTGCTTATTGGTTCGGTATGAAATTGTTGTTCAAAAACATAATCATTTTGTCAAAAGATGACAGGTCTTTTTTGGCCCATCGTTTGCCAATGGCGCGTGCGGCGCAATCGGTAAGCAAATCAGTTACAGTCATTTGCCAAAATACCGGAAAAATCAGGGATCTCGAACGTGCCAATTTTGAGGTGATTGATCTGCCAGCGGGTAAAAAATCCTTTAACATTTTTGCGAATATTTCGGTAACTTTACGTCTTGCAAATATTTACAAAAAGGCCAAGCCGGGCATCGTTTATCATTCATCGGTGCAGATGAGCTTTATTGGCGCGATGGCTAGCCTATTTATGGGCAATGTTTTGCAGGTTAATTCCATTACTGGTGTTGGCTATCTTTTTTCTTCAGGTAATTTGAAGGCACGAATACTTCGAAGCGTTTTGACCCCAGTCATGCGGATTTTATGGGTACGAAATAATGCCGTGATGCTGTTTCAGAATCCGGATGATCGCAGTCTTTTTTGTGCCAAAGGATTGGCAAAAGCAGACGCGCCGTTAATTCGCGGTTCGGGTGTTGATATCGTGAAATACAGTCCAGTTTTGAAAAGTAAGAAGCCAAAAACGGACGGCAAAAACCAAGCCGATTATGCGAAGGAAGCTTCGGACAAAAAAATTGTCATTGGTTGTGCCAGCAGGCTGTTAAAAGATAAAGGTCTAGAAGAACTTATTTCGGCCATCAGGATTTTAGAGGGATCGCTTGCTCTTGAATTGCGGATAGCGGGAGAGGTTTATCAGCACAATCCGTCCAGCTTTTCCTCAAGTGATATTCAAAAATGGTCAGCGATAAAATCGGTTAGTATGCTTGGTAATGTAAAGGACATGGCCAAATTCTGGCAGGGGTGTGATATTGCAATTCTGCCATCACACCGCGAGGGATTGCCCAAAGCCCTTCTCGAAGCTGCGGCCTGTGGCCTGCCGCTGCTGGGGGCCAATGTGGCGGGTACTCGGGAGATTATCCTGCATGGGTCTAATGGACTGTTATTCACCAAAGGTGATGATGTCGATATTGCTAACAAGATTAATGAAATGGCTAGCGATCAGACATTCCGCGAGGCTGCGGGCAAAGCCAGCCGGCGGTTAGTTGAGACTGGCGGATTCTCAGATGCAGATGTGCAAGCATCTTTTGTTGACTTATTTAAATCCATGGCAGCCCGTGCTGACTTTGCCAATAATAGATAGACATTAAAAACCACCCTGTTTCAGGCATTCGGAAACTGTCTCTGTTCAACGCTCTTTTGTGCAGCTAAGCCCAGTTTGAATTAAGTTAATTACATGATATGAACTCAGGCGTAAGGGTGGCATTTACCTTAATATTGGTGATGGCCTGAAAGCCATTTATTCAAGGGGCATTTCAAAGCCTCTTTTAGTTGCTGTAAAGGTCTGTTGGGACAGGTTATTTTTGAAGGCCATGAGCAAAATTTTTGCCCTGACTCTATGCTATCTTCTGCTCTCCCTTGATAATTTTATTGATTGTGCCTTCCAGAGTTATTTGAGTATATTTTTTTGTTGTGGTGTAGTAAGTGCATACTGTCGCTCGGATGAAATCAATGATTAGGATCATTGTCTCATGGATTTCCACTGGTGAATGCTTAAAAGTGTCCAAACAAGCTCGGCGGTTTTGTGATTTTCTTCGTTAAGTTGTTTGTTCCAGGTTTTTCCCATCCGAGGGTTTATACCCAATTCCTCTAAAAATGTTGGATCAAGGGCCATTTTGGTCCATTCTGCAAACTCTTTTCGTAGCCACCGTGCTATTGGAATTTCAAACCCTTTTTTGGGACGATTAAAGATATTTGATGGCAAATCATTCTGGAATGCATTTCGAAGAATGTGTTTGCCTTTACCAAGTTTGATTTTGTTTTTACCGTCAATTGCAAGTGCAGTCTCAACAACCCTGTGATCAAGAAAAGGGCTGCGGACCTCAAGTCCAAATTCCATGGAAGTCCGATCGACCTTGGTTAGCATATCACTACAAAGAATAATTGTTATATCGCGCGCCAGAACCGCGGTAAGGGAGTCAATTATTTTTGGAATAGTGACATCTTTTAACAGATTTTCAACGCTGATAAATGAAGCCTTAGCGCCGATGGCTTGCTCTAAACTTGCGTGGTCTAAAATCCTCATCCAAACAGCGTGTCTTTCATAAGGCCCAAGGCTTGCACCAGACAAGAATTTCTGGGCTACTCTGACACGCTCTCCAAAATAGCTGTTTCTATGTGATGGCAAAATAGAAATTAAATACTTGAAAATCTGTTGGACTGCTTTGGGCATGCTTTGCCAATTTTTTGCTAAAAGTTCTCCTTGGTATTTGCGGTATCCACCAAACACTTCGTCTGCACCATCACCGGACAAAGCAACTGTTGCCTGTTGGCGCATTGCTGATGCAACCATCATACTCGGTAGGGCAGATGCATCACCAAAAGGTTCATCAAGTGCAGTGCAAAATAAACGGTCAATCTGGTCAAGCGCTTCGTTGGGCCGGATAACTGTTTCGTGATGTTCGGTGTCAAGAAACATTGCTGTTTCTCTTGCACGCTCCCGTTCGTCGAAAAGCCAAGGAGAGCCGTCACCCATATCTAAGCCAACTGTAAAGCTATCGATTTTTCTACTTTGGCGTGCTGCCGACGCGATGATTGCGCTATCTATTCCCCCAGATAGAAAACATGCGACCGGAACATCAGCGACGAGTCTATTTTCTACTGCTTCAATTACACTGTGTCGAACCAGTTTGGTTTGTTCAGCGAGGTTTAAATTAGCAACGTTTACAGCAGGCTCAAGGTTGTACCATCGGTGTAAGTTGGTTTCACTTGGGCTAATTTCTAAAATATGCCCAGCAGGTATTTTGTTTATGTCTTCCACTGCAGACAAGGGCTCGGGTATGTATTTGAGAGTAAGTAACCAGGCAAGCGCAGTGTCACTTAGTTGCCCTCTCTCGGTCAAGATTTCAACGGTATCTAAACGCGATCCAAAGGCAATGCCACTTTTCCAATGGCGCCAGAATATTGGTTTTTTACCAAATCGGTCGCGCGCAAGAGTTAACACTCGATCTTTACTATCCCATATTGCAATCGCAAACATTCCATGCAGGCGGGGAAGCAGATCGACTCCCCACTCTTGCCATCCCGCCAATATGACCTCGGTATCAGTTTTACTCCAAAATTTATGTCCAAGCCCCATTAATTGATCACGCAAGTCAACAAAGTTGTATATCATTCCATTGAAGCTGATGTTGAGATTATTGCGCTGCATTGGTTGGCGTCCTGAAGCATTCAAATCAACCACTGACAGCCGTCTGTGTCCCAACCAGCAGATACCATCATCCCACTCACCGCAGTCATCTGGGCCGCGGCGTTCTATGCTAAACAATGCTGAGGCGCTCTTAATGTTGAAGGGTACGGAAGCTTCTTCGCTTAGGCCGTGATAATTGAGGAGTCCTGCAATACCGCACATGAGCCAAACCGTCCCTCTGATTTTTGCTTGTGGTTATAATGTTTTTCCTTTTACGACTGTCAGTGCCCTGATGAGCAGCTGAATTAGCCCTCCAAGACAGCCAATAAGCCGCAAAAACCTGCCGTGAATTGAGTGATAAACGGTTCAAATAAATATTACTTTATATGTTAACCATAGCATTTTTAAGAAACGAAGTTAAGCGCTGGATGCATTATGCTTTCTCGGGTGCCACTTAAAGTAGAGATTTATCCTAATCTAGCAGTGACTTCTACGGGATGCATTTCTCAATTACTCTGCCGAACTTTTAGGGATCTTTAGGGCCAAAACGTCCTCCAAAGCTGACTTTAACTAATTTGTGAGCTTGTGTGCTCATTTTCGATTGATTTAATGAGTTACTGAGTAGAATTGATGCATGTTTTCAGATGATGATCTTGGAACAGATTGAGGTATTTGCGGGTTGTTAAAAGTGGTGAAAACAAATATTTGTGTTGGTTAAAATCACTACATCTCCGCGCACAGAAAATATGTCATCAGCGTAAGCTACGATACGGAAAGTAAAAGCATTTGTTAGACAGCAATTGCAATAATGATTTGTAGAGAGTAGGTTCATTTTTAAATGTAAAGTTTCCTCATATACTCGAAAAAAGTACCGTAAGCTTGCCCCAAACCCTGTTCTTAAAGTTGGCATAATGATTGTTTTTTTGTTGTTGGGTGTATGTGTCCTTATTCAGTCTGTTTACGGGGTTGGGCTTCTTGTTTTTGGCACCCCTATTTTACTTCTGAATGGATTAGAATTCTCGGCAGTTCTTGGTGTGTTGTTGCCATCATCTATTATACTCTCTCTTTTTCAAATTATTGAAACCCGTTCCGTAACGGTTAAAGAAGCTAAAATGGGTCCGATAGTTGTGTTGGGCATTATTTGTGGATTTCTAATTCTTTCACAAACTAAAGCTCCATCCCAAATGTCACTAGTTATGGCTATCTCCATGTTTTCAGTGGCAGTTCTCAGATCTATCCCCGGGGTGATAGATAGGATAGGTAAGTGGTTATCATATCACAGGCGTGTTTTCCATTTTACCAACGCTGTATTTCATGGCTTTTCTAATCTTGGGGGCACACTTTTGACGATCTATAGTACGTCAGTGTACAAAGAGCAGTTGCTAGCCTTGCGATGTACTTCAGTTTTCTACTTAATATACGCCATATCACAAATTGCCGTCCTTTTGGTGTTGGGCGAAGGCGAAGGCCTTTTCAAGGGTTTGTTTTTTTTGCCCGTTACTGCGCTGATTTACATTTCTATTGGTCGTAAATCGTTCAAGTTGATAGGGCCCGCACTTTTTTATCGCCTGACCACTCTTTTTTTCTGGTTAGCGGCATTCGTTTTTTTTGTAAAAGCAACAATGTTTGAAAAACAAATGAGTAAGTTTTTGGAATGGGTGTAAAAAGCATGATATCTAGACGTGATGGCATATGGTTTTACGGGCTTTCTGGATCAGGTAAAACTTTCGCTTCAGCCGTTGTTTCAGGTGTTGTGAAGAATGGGTTTATTATTGATGGAGATGAGGTGCGAAGTTTAGTTAGTATGGATCTTGGTTATGAAATGAAAGACCGAGTGGTTCAGTTGAATCGTGTTTTAGGCATTGCACAACTTGCTAAAAACAACTCTCGTTTTCCAATTGTTTCAACGGTTACTATGACGGATGATATTCTGAAGCGTTGCTACTCTCTGAATATAGATGTTGTCCAGATTGTCCGGCCTATCGAAACTCTAAGGAAGGTTCGTTCATTGTATGATGCCGAAGTAAATGTGGTTGGCAAGCATATCAAGTTGGAAGACTTAGAAACTCCAGTTATCCATAACGAGGGTGGGGGGACTTTTGAGAAACAAGTTGCAAAATATGTTGAGTAACGAGCTTAGCTTCTCACTTATTAATGCCGCCAACGTCCTTTCAGGGCTTTTAAGCAAGAACTTTGTTGGATCAGTTGCGGACTTTGAGCGATTTGATAGTTGTTTGCATGGAATTCCAATTCTCATCCCGGCAGATCCAGAACTCTTTGAATTCGAAAATGAAGATGTTTTCTCTATTGCCCCTGACAGAATTTTAAAAACTGTCTTTGGATTAAATGACCCTTTTTACATTGGCATGCGGCACGCTTTTAACAGATTCGACTTTCTGGCAAAGTTTTCAGTCCGGCCTAAATATGCTAGCTTCGTTGACGAAGTCGTCCAACAAAATTGTAATGCAACGAATTTTATCAAATCTTTGCAAAAAAAATATGATAATATTGGTGCGTTCCAAACCCGCAATATTCCTCATCTCGGGCATGAAGCAATTATTCAAAGAATGCTAGATTTTTGTGATCATTTAGTCGTTAATCCAGTGCTTGGGCCGAAAAAAAATGGTGATGTAACTGTTGAGTGTCTGAGCTCTGTGTTTAAGAGGTTTGCAGAAAAAAAATATAAAAATTCAATTTCCTTCAAGCCAATTGTTGCAAACATGTTTTATGCCGGACCTCGAGAAGCGGTTCACCACGCTCTTATTCGCCAGAAAATGGGGTTTCAACATTTCACCGTTGGCCGAGATCACGCGGGTGCGCAGAAGGCGTATTTGCCTGATGCGGCCGTTCGATTAATCAAGAAGATCTCAAATAATCTGAAAATCAATGTGGTGTGCCATGACGGTGCCGTATTTTGTGCCGCTTGCGACGATGTTGTACTAGCGGGGGACTGTAATCACGATCATGCTGAGTACCGGGATATTTCGGGAACTGCTTTTAGAGCAAGTATTGTTAAGAAAGAGATTTTCTTGCTTGCTGATAAAGAAATGCAAACTCTACTATTCAACAGTAAAATAAAGATTTTTGAAACATGATAAAAATACTGGTTACTATTGGTCCAGCCTCTGAAAACCATTCTGCATTGTCAGGTTTTGCCGGAAAAACAAATCTTTTTAGGCTTAATGGAAGTCACAATACTCTTGATTGGCACGAGAGAACTGTTGCGAAAATTCGTGAGGTTTGTCCCGATGCTTTCATTCTAATGGATATTCCCGGGGTGAAGCCAAGAACGCTGAACACCGAAATTATTAGAATTGAATGCGGTGAAGAGGTGGTTTTTGGCAAAGCCCCTAAAGACGACTCACGTTTGTCCATTGCTTTAACCAAGGAATTGCCGGTCACGGAGGGCTTTGTTGAGCTGTTCTCAGTTAATGATGGACAATATTTGTTTGATCTCATTGGCTCTGGTGATGGCTATATAATTGGGCGCTCACGTTCTGGTTTTGACCTCTTACCCAAAAAGGGAATCAATGTTCCAGGGAGTTCTTATGATGAAACAAAGCAGCTAGAAATATATGAGGACTTCATAAAAAAGCTAGGTGACCTCGATATAGACGCACTTGGTCTTAGTTTTGTGCAAACCGGTGATTTGGTGAATTCGGTTCGTCAGATTGCGCCAAAGATGGTGCTTATATCGAAGCTTGAAAACTCTGAAGGGCTTCGTAATTGCAAAGAAGTTATTGCAGAGTCTGACGCTATTATGATTGATCGCGGTGACTTGGCTGCAGAAATTGGGCTTACACATCTTTATGACGCTGTAGAAATTATTTCTGAAGCGACGAAGTCTCGAGGCAAGCCATTGATAATGGCCACTGAGAATTTGGAGTCAATGATTAACCGGCAGGTCCCCTCAAAAAGTGAAGTAATGTCTATTGCACATTCGGCAGCGATTGGATCTGATTGTATCATGCTTAGCGAGGAGACCGCTACGGCTGAAAATGGACCTGTTATTGTTGATTGGCTTAATCAATTCCTAAGTAGGCCAGATGGTTTAGTGAGGCGAGAGGTCAATCCAACTAGGGGGCAGGAATTTCCAGAAATCTGGGATCTTCTTATGCAAATTGGTGAGATGCCAGTAGTTTTAATGACCAAATCTGGCTATGCCCTTTTCGAATATGTTGCGACCAAACCCTATGGTGATGTTGTTATTGTGACTAACAACAAAAAGGTTATAAAGATTGCGCAGCTTTTGTCCAACAATCTGGAAGTAATCGTTGCAGAAGTGTCAAGTAATACACCAATTGAGACAATCTGGGGCGTTATCAAGGAAAACAAAGATAATTTTTTTGCTAAAAGTGAACGCATCGCGGCAATCTATGTCTCAAAATACGTAAGTTCCGCACGTGCAAATTGCCTAACTATCTTTCACCGCGAAGATTTTTAAAAAGTCAGGTGTGCAAAAGCAATGGTAGGTATTTGGCTAGATGTTTTGACTTGCAAATTTGGCATAGGAGGCCTCAATGTTTGCGCGTCTCATCTATGATGTAAGGGGGTATGTAAGTGCCTGTCGAATAGTTGGGATAACTGGACAACAGTTCCTTGTGATGCTGCTGTTATTGTTTTTTGGCGTGATATTTGAGAGTCTTGGGGTAGTTTTAATATTCCCCATACTAAGCTTTGTTGAATTAAGCGGAGATTTGAGCGCCGTTGAAGAGAGCTCTTGGATTTGGGGGCCAATTTTCAAACTTTATGATTTGATTGGTGTGGAGGTGGAATTTGTTTCACTGCTCTTAGCTGCGCTTTTTTCATTTTGTCTCTCAGCAGCATTTGTATATTTGCGAAATATCTATCTGGATAACATTCGCTTTTTGGCATTATCGCAAACAAGGAATAAATATTTTGGCGCGCTTATAGAGTCAAAATTGGCACTCATCGAGGAAACCTCTCATGGGGAGTTTATCAATGAAATTGTTACAGAATTAGAGCGTAGTTTAAGCTTTGTATTCAACATTGTTACTACTGTTTTTAGTGGCAGTGTAGTTATTATCTATATCGGCCTAATTATATATTTTTCTGGCCCTGTCGTCATTGTTCTTTTGCCAACCCTTTTGGCGTCTTTGTTGGTTTCCAGATATGTTAATCGTTTGAGCGTTGATGCTGGAAAAAAGGTAGCTGATTCAAATCGAGACTTTGTGAGCTTTTTCAAAGAAAGAATGGATGGAACGCGCCTAGTTAAACTATCTGGTACAGGTCAAGTAGAATTTGACAAAATGAAAGGGCTAACGGGTGCCCTCTCGGCTTCTCTATTTAAGACTCATGAGCTACGTGCCCGACTGAATTTGAAAACGGATATTATTCTGGCTATTAACCTTGTTAGTTTTGTCTATGTAGGCTTTTACTACTTGCAATTTGATTTTAGCCAAATGGGCCTGTTTGTCGCTTCCCTCGTTAGATTCATGCCTCGTTTAAGAGATCTTCTCGAATCGGTTCAATCGCTAAAACTTTTTTATGGTTCGTTAAAAGTAGTTTTGAGGCGGTTTGAACAGGCAGAGCTAATGCGCGAGGTCGCTCATGGTAGGAAGCGGTTTACCAACCTTAGAGGTGGAATTCAATTTGATAATGTGCACTTTACGTATTGGGCTGCAGATAGGCCTGCCTTGAAAGGAGTTAATCTGTTCATTCCTGCTAACCGAGTTACCGCGATAGTTGGCCCATCTGGAGCAGGCAAAAGTACTCTTGTTGATCTAATTCCGCGCTTCATTGATGCAACAGATGGCAGTGTTAAATTTGACGGAACGATTCATTCCGAGTTTGGATTAAGAGATTTGCGCTCTGGGATTTCTTACTGCCCCCAAGAACCAAAAATTTTTAATTTACCTGTTGCTGATTATATCGGTTATGGCAGCAAAAACAAAACTGTGAAAACTATAAAAAATGCTGCACAGAAGTCTGGTGCAGAGGAGTTTATTGATAAATTTCCTGCAAAATATGATCAGTTGCTTGGAGAAAATTCTGGTAGCATTTCCGGTGGTCAGAAAAGACGGATCGATCTTGCCAGGTGTTTGCACAAGCCATCTAAAATTTTGATTATGGATGAACCTACTGGTAATCTTGACGCGATTACAGAGCAATATTTTCAGGCGGTATTGTGCGATATCCAAGCCAAGAGAGAACAAACCGTTGTTTTGATTGGACATCAGCTCTACCTGAGCCGTTTAGCTGACCAAATAGTTGTCATTGAGGATGGGACTATAACGGCCGTGGGGACGCATGATGAACTCTTGATAACTTCTTCGTGGTATTCAGAAGCCTACGAAGTACAAATTAAAAACTGATAGATAGAAAGCAGAAAAATGAATGCAACACTCGATGGCGCCAATATATTAGTAACAGGTGGGACTGGCTCATTTGGTTTTGCCTTCTGTGAAAACGTTTTGCGAAATCACAACCCAAAGCGGCTCGTTGTATTTAGCCGTGATGAGTTGAAACAATACGAAATGTCGCAAAAGCTAGCTCAAACAGAACACCCTGCGATCCGATATATTATTGGCGATGTTCGGGATCTGGCGCGGTTGGAAAGTGCAATGGATGGTATAGATTATGTGATACATGCTGCAGCGTTAAAACATGTTCCAATTGCAGAATATAATCCCAGTGAGGTAATCAAGACGAATATCATTGGTGCCGAAAATGTTATTAGTGCTGCGATAAAATGTAAGGTGTCTCGGGTTGTTGCACTCTCAACAGACAAGGCTGTGAATCCCATCAACTTATATGGTGCAACTAAACTTTGCTCTGACAAGCTATTTATCGCAGGAAACAACCTTGCTGGAGGGCGGCCCACACGATTTTCCGTTGTGAGGTATGGTAACGTATTGGGGTCGCGGGGGAGTGTTCTTCCATTTTTTCAGTCATTGATCTCTAAAAATGCAGAATATCTGCCGATTACAGACGAACGTATGACACGGTTTTGGATCACCCTTCAAGATGGTGTGGACTTTGTAATAGAGTCGTTGTTAGACATGCAGGGGGGGGGGAGGTTTTTGTTCCTAAAATACCAAGCATGAAAATTACTGATTTAGCCAGTGCGCTTGCGCCAGATTTGCCTCAAAAAATAGTTGGAATAAGACCTGGCGAAAAATTACATGAGGTGCTGGTTAGTCAAGAAGATGCGGCAATGACCGTTGAGACTGAGGGCAAGTTTATACTTATGCCCACCTTCCATTTTTGGGACGCTGGACTTAAGCCAACACAGGATGGTAACCTAGTAGCACCTAATTTTTCATATACAAGCGATAACAATAAACTTTGGCTGTCAGGGTTACAACTCCAGCAAACGATTAAACGTCTGTTTCCCTAGCTTTGATCAAGATTACATTTATACCATTGATTTTGGGATGTAAAAATGTCGGACTCGAGAACAATATATCATTACGGTGCCCCTTATTTGGAGCAAGATGATATCGACGCAGTGGTTGACGTTCTGAAATCAAAATGGTTAACGACAGGACCAAAAGTATCTGCATTTGAGGCGAAGCTCAATGAAATTTTAGGCTGTAAATATAGCGTCGCTTGCTCTAATGGTTCGTCCGCGCTTTATTTGGCAAGCAAAGCGCTTGATTTTGCTGATGGAGACATCGTTATCGTACCATCAATTACATTCCTCGCCACGGCAAATGCGCCACATATGGCAGGTGCAAAAGTGGTTTTTGCCGACGTTTGTCCCAAGAAAGGGATTATCACACCAGAGACTTTTGCTGGAGCAATAGATAGAGCTGAAGGGACTGTTCGTGCGGTGTTTCCGGTCCATCTCAACGGAGTTCCTTGTGCAATGGATTCTATTGCTGACGTCGCTAATCAACACAACATCACTATTGTTGAGGACGCTTGTCATGCAATTGGCGGCGGTTATTCTATTGATGGATCAATGGTTGGCAGTTGTGCACATTCATCGATGAGCACCTTTTCTTTTCATCCGGTGAAAAACCTTGCCACAGGTGAGGGGGGGGGCTGTCACAACAAATGACGAGCTTTTGTCTGAACGGTTGCGGCTCCTGCGTAATCATGGAATGCAGAGAGGCTTGCCCGAAAAAAACAGTGTTGAGGGTGCTCCAGTTGGGTTCGAAAAACTTTTCTATCATATTGATGAGCCGAGTCTTAATTTTCGTCTGAGTGATATAAGCTGCGCACTAGGTATAAGTCAGCTTCAAAAATTAAATAGGTTTCTTGACAAACGAGAATTACTCAAAAAACGTTATGAGAGTATCCTAGACACCTATAACCCTTACATAATACCTGTGAAGTGCAGAGGTCAAGTTTCACCAGCATGGCACTTGTCGCCCGTACAAATCGATTATGTACACTTTGGTACTACTCGGGATAGGGTTATGTCTACTCTTGCAGAATTGGGCATTTACACGCAGGTGCATTACTATCCTGTTCATAAGCAGCCGTATTACAGGCGTGAATGTAGCAAGACTGAATTGCCGGGCGCTCAGGCATATTATGCGAAAACCCTGTCGTTGCCACTGCATTACGCGCTGGACATTACGGATGTGGATTACATTTGTGAAAAATTACTTGGGTGCCTAATGAGATGACAAAAACCGTCGCAATCGTTCAGGCTCGCATGGGTTCTTCCCGCCTTCCAAAAAAAATCCTAAAACGTTTGGGGAGTAAGACAATCCTCCAAACAGTTCTTGAGCGTTTGCAACTTGCAACAAGAGTAGATCAGGTTTGTTGTGCAACCAGTGATTTAGCCGAGGATGACGAAGTCGTAGATGAAGCAAAAAGGCATGGCTTTTATGTGTTTCGAGGAGAGCATCAAGATGTCCTTAATCGATATGCCACTGCTGCAAAAGAACTCCAGGCACACATCGTTGTGCGTGTAACGTCAGACTGTCCAAGTGTTGACCCAAAAATAGTTGATGACCTGCTGGATTTGAGAGAGCGCATGAATGCTGACTATGCTTCGAACAACATGCCACGTTCATGGCCTATAGGTATGGATGTTGAAGTTTTTACAAATGCGGCTCTTCAGGAAGCGAACAGTTGCGCCATCAAGGCAGATCATCGCGAACATGTGTCTCCTTGGATGCGCGTTGCAAAAACCCTTCGACGAACAAATTTAAGTGCAAGGCAAGTTGTATTAAATAATATCAGGCTTACAATTGATTACCTTGATGATTATAAATTTTTCGAACATCTGATCGCATGCGCCCCTGGAAAAGAACTACCACTATCCTTTGAAGATACGATGAGTATCATTCAATCAAACTCCGTTTTGATGAATTATTTTTCTTCCACGAAAATAGTAGAAGCAAAATATGATTTTGGGGTTTTGGAAGACGTGAAAATCCATCCTGAAATTGTAAATGATAACCCTTAAAACAAAAGTGGAAGTTTCGGATCAGGCATGACACCCACCCCTAATATAATTCTCTTGATAATCGATACGTTACGCTTTGATAAACTTGGTAGTTCTGGTTACCAACCTGCTGTCACACCGAACATAGATAGTCTCGTGAATGGAGGCTGCTCGTTTGTCAACAACCATTCAAATGGGTGTGTGACCAGTGTCGCATTTCCATCTATTTTCACATCTACTATGCCTTTTGACTATGGTGGTTATGATGATGGTATTATTGACCGCCCAAAATCTTTCCCTGAAGTTTTGCAAACGGCTGGCTATGAAAATTATGGACTTATGACTGGACACCCATGCTCTTCCCATTTTGGGTACGACAGAGGCTTTGACCGTTTCTATGACTTAATTGATTTCTATCAATGGTTTCGTGCCGCATATGTGACTTATCTTGCGGAGCTGATTGAGCAGTATGTTGATAATGATAAGCAGTCAACTAAGATTTTTGAGACGATTGTAGAAAAATATAGAAGAGTTTTGCTTGATACATTGAAATATATTGACAAGTTGCAAGACCTTCCCGTTCGTTTGCCTAAACCTGAAAAGCGAAACCGTATTAGAACAAAGGTCAACGCAGAGCTTAGATTGATCGAAAAAACACCGAGTCTAGTGATTGATAAAATGATTTTGCTTGCCGAGGACTATCAAAATTACCTAGGTGTACCAGAGGTCTCAAAAACGCAATTGATGTATCGAAAATGGAAGAAACGCATTGCCTTGAAACTTCATAAGCGTGTCTTTATTTTATCCGAGCGTCGGGCAGTTGGGGCGAGTTTTGTTAATGCTCTTTTCACTTCTTTGATGGCAAATAGAAAATCTAAGCCATGCTTTGTAGCTCTTCATTACTTTGATTTGCATGAAGCTAAATTACAAATCTCAAAAATTCTTTGTTCATTAAACTTAATTGAAATTTTCAAATTTCTGACTGCGGCCTTCGCTTGTTGGAAGGGTCGTAAGGTAGGGCAGGGTGGACTGTTATACGATATCGCGCTCAGGCGAATTGACGATGAGGTAGGTAAGTTTCTGAAGATACTAAAAGATAGTGGGATGGCTGAAAACACTGTCATTGTATTGACTGGAGATCACGGCACGGAAGCTGGATTCCCAATTCGAAACTTTGGTTCTAATCTGTCTCGTCTTTTTTATAAAGAACACTTGCATGTCCCACTCACCTTTTATGGCAAAGGCATTGAGCCCACGAAGGATTTGAGGTTGGTCTCACATATAGATCTTGCACCCACAATTTTGGGATTAGCCGATTGTCCCGTCCCAGAGAGCTTTTGTGGTGTTGACCTCATTAAGAATCAACGGCATGTCAACATGGAAGTATGGAGTGAAAATGCTGGGAAGGGTAGGTGCCTCCTGGACAGCAAGCGTTTGTTTTTTGGCCGTCGGACAAAAAAGTGGAATGTGATAGGCTACTCTGATAAGTTTGAACCTTCATTAACCGAGTTTTATGATCTTAAGCACGACCCATACGAACAGAATAACCTTATTGAGAATGTGCCAGAAGATGTTTATGACGAGAACATAAAAGCATTCAAAAACAGACTTTTAAAGCTACGGTAGATTCCTTGGAGAAAAGAATTTGAAAAATAGAGTGGCCAGTAAAGAAGAACTGATCTGGGAATCTTTTCACAATATGCACTACCATTGTGACGGTGGCAGATTTCGTAAAATCTTTGCCCGTCAAGAACTTGTTAAAAAGATATCAGATTTGCCGGGACATATCATTGACGCAGGTGTGTTTAAGGGCACCAGTACTATACTTTTCGCTCATCTGCTTGATTTCTATCAACCTAATAGCCGCTCAAAGGTAATTGCGTTTGATATGTTTAGCGAGAGATTTCCAAAAGCTAGAGATACAGAAATTAGCGCCGTGAACCAACATCAAAAAAATTATGACGCAAGCGCTTATGATCAACTTTTGGATGCAATAGAAACGCAGGGAATTTCTCATCGAGTCGAAATTGTGAAAGGTGACATCACCAAGACGTTGCCTGCGTATTTAAATGCGGCCCCAGGAGCTCGGATCAGTATGCTTCATTGTGATCTTGACATATATCACCCGACACTCGCTACTTTGAAGGAATGCTGGCCCAGAGTGGTGAAAGGGGGTATCGTAGTGTTTGACGAATATGCGGTTGAGGCATGGGAGGAGTCAAACGCAGCAGATGAGTTTTTGGCTACTCTTGATATTGCACCTCAGTTAAAAACTATCCCGAATGCCACTTCCCCAACTGCTTTTTTTGTTAAGGAAATCTACGGTGAGTAAACTGGGAGATAAGTGTTGAAATCAGTTAAAGATATTGAAGAAACACGTCGAGAGTACCACAGTGATGGAATGCTCAACAGCGTTCATCATGCGTCCCTTTTGGTTCCTGAACTGCCAAATTGTAAAACTTCCATTAGCTTCTTAAACCATTTTTTGGTGAAGCGGGGGTATAGACACATCGCATGCCGTGTCACATCTCTCGATCGTGAGGGCAATCGGTTAGTAACGAGGCTTCATGAAGTCAGAGAACCCAAAGTCTATACAATTGATCTTTCACAGAATATTGAGGCTGATGCTCATTCACATATTGTCGAGTTTTTTTCAGCCGAAAATATTTTTATTCCATTTCCTGCGGTGGTAATTAACCATCAAGGGGAAACTTTTTTTAACATGGTTCATGCATATAACCGAGTGCTTAACGATGTATTCGAAGATGACGCTATCAATGTAAATCTTGTTGCTGAAGCATCGCTCGATGTTGAGATCAACGAGCAGACTGATACATTCATACTATTTAATGCAGGCCAACAAGCTGTAAAAGGCACGATTGAAATTGAACTGGCGACACCTAATTTTGTGAAACAGAAAGCGTTACACTTGAGTGTACCGCGCTTTGGGCACAAGTTGATAAAACTTGGGGATTATACAACGCAAAATGTTGCTGGCGGTGTACTAAAGATCCGTCCACCCAAGCAATTTATGTTTTATGGTAGAATGTTCTCTGGAAGATTGACGAATGACGGAAGTTTTTCTGCAAATCATAGTTTCTATGATAGTTCAACTGTGGAAGAGTATTGGGACAATGGGAATGCATCATCGCGTCTTTACCCATTTGATGCAGATGCAAAAAATATTGTTCGTATCTATCCAATTATGTCGCCCTCTGAGTTGGAATTTTCAATCGAGTATATGGGTTTAGATGGCACGACATTGGGGTGCTCAAGAATTGGACTTTTGAAGAGCCCTTCAAATCAGTTTATAGACATCTGTGTTAATGACACTTTGCTAGATGCGGGGTTGAGTATCCAAAATATTGGAGCATTTCATTTGACTGCGCATCCTGTTTCCGGGAATACCCCGACGCGGGTGAACCATCAGCTTGTCTATTCAAAGGGTGGGCTTGACTGTTCTCTAAATGTCTCTTTAGTTAGTCCAAACCTTTTCAAACCAAAGTCCAAAAAGGGCTTTTCATGGGGGCAGATACCTTTATCAAGCCAAATGGATAGTGTTCTTCACATTTTAATGCAGGTGCCTCAGCCAAAACCTGTGGGTGTGACGGTGACGCTATACAGTGGTTCAGGCGAGGTATGCAAAGAAACAAAAACTCTTGTTGGAGGCCAATGTCTTACATTAAGGTCTCCTGAACTCATTAATATGTTTGGTGCCAGTTTTAACTCTAAGGTGCCGGGTGACCATTGGTTTACAGTCAATTGTGAGTGTCCTTCTCTGAGTGCATACACTGTTGCCGTCAATCGTTTGAGTGGGCATGCTACGGGTGAGCATTCATTTTAATCTGCCTTAAATGAAAAGTAGCTAATGATCTCAGATATAAAAGGTCTTTGCTCCAAATGAAGGATCGAGTTGTTTTATGCGTGTATTATTCCGAGTTGATGCATCACGCAGCATAGGCTTCGGTCATTTGTCTCGCTGCCTAGTTCTTGCTAATGCACTGAGAAAAAGTGGTGATACCTGCGTATTCGCATGTCAATCTCTCAGTGGCGACGGCATCTCCAAAATTGAAAATGAGGGTTTTGACATAGTGAAATTGTCATCAATGTTGCAATCTGGTAATCATGATTTTGTCTTTGGTGATAGGCTCTCTTGGCCTTCTGGTGTTTTAGAAAAAGACCGTGTGGCAGTAGCAAAAATTCTCAAGAAAAGGCAATTTGACTGGGTTGTGATCGACCATTACGGAATAGATGTAGAATGGCAAAAAATGATTCCTCCGGGTGTGAAAGTAATGGTTTTAGAGGATGCCCCTTTACGAAAACACGTCTGCCAAATTCTACTTGATCAAAGTCATGGCCGATCTAGGCAAGCTTACGCGGATTTAGTTTCTGATCAGACAAAATGTCTAATAGGTACACAATATGCGTTAATCCGAGATGAATTTTTTGTATCCAGAGCGCGCCGTGGTAATATAGTAGCACCAAATAAAATCAGTCGCCTTTTTGTCAATTTTGGTGCTGCGGATCAGTTTCAAGTCACACCGGGGGTTGTAGCCGCATTGCTTGATAATGAGCACCTGAAAAACACTCAACTAGTCGTAGTTTCAGGAAAGCACTCCAATAGCTTGCCGGCACTTCAAGAAATGCAGATGAGGTACGGGAAACGCATTCATTTAGTTGTTGAACCTCGAAAAATGGCAGTTTTAATGTGTGGGTGCGATGCGGCGGTAGGTGCTGGTGGTGTATCTGCAGTCGAAAGATGTGTAATTGGACTACCTTCAATTATTATTCCTCTTGCAGATAATCAACGGCAGATGGCTGAGGGTCTCTGTGCGCAGGGAGCGGCCATTCTTTGTGAATTGGACTTTCAGAGAGATGTTGGGCCGCAGATTGATCCAGCTATAAATGAGCTTTGCCAAATAGGGAAAATTGCAAAGTGCCAAAAACAAGCCCTTGAGGTTTGTGATGGTCTTGGTGTGCAAAGAGTCATCAATTTACTTCAGACGAAAAAAATCACAATCTTAATGGAAGTAAATTCTTGGCTTGAGAGACATGTAAACTCTTTAAGTCGGGAGTTACAAGAGCAAGGGTATATTGTAAATGTGGTAACCGATGAGGCTCAAATTTCAAGCGGTTGGCTTTGTTTTATTCTGGGTTTCCCGAAAATTGTGAGCAGAAAAACACTGAATTTAAACATCCATAACCTAGTAGTGCACGAGAGTGATCTGCCGAATGGCCGGGGCTTTGCGCCAATTGCGTGGCAAATTTTGGAGGGCAGGAGTTCTATTACAATGTGTCTAATAGAAGCCATAAATGCTGTTGATGCAGGGGATATCTGGTTACGACACAAGTTAAGGATTGAGGAGCATGATCTCCTTATTGATTGGCGGGAGCGTCAGGGTCTTGAAACTGTAAAGATGTGTCTCAAATTCGTCGAGAGGTTTTGGGCTCTCTCGAGTAGCCCCCAAAAAGGACAACCTTCTTTTTATCGGCGAAGATCATCACAAGATAGCGAACTTGACACCAGCCGTTCTCTACACGACCAATTCAATCTTCTCAGAGTTGTTGACAATCATAGATACCCCGCGTTCTTTCATTATAGGGGTAAGAAGTACATATTAGAAATAGAGAAAGACGGCTAAAATGACAAATAGCGGAGCAATAAATGCAGTTGCAACTGACGCGCTTGAAACCCGCATTCAATCACAATCTGTCCAAAAAATTGACCTTGCAAGTTGGATTGGGGATAATCTTAACCTTAACCGAAATGACAAGATTTTAGAGCTTTGTTGTGGAACAGGGGGACAAACAACTATTTTCGCGAGAGAGGTAGATCAGGGTGTTATCGTTTGCAGTGACATAAATCCTGAGAGTATCGAAATAAATCGGAGTAATGTATCAAGTGATTGTATTCGTTACATTGAGAGTGATTTAGATGGTTTGCCAGAATTATTGGATGAAAACTTCGATCTGATTTTTTGTGGTTATGGATTTTATTATAGTGAGAACCCGAATGATCTGTTTCATCGGTTACTGTCCCATCTCAATGAGGGAGGGAAGTTTGTTTTGGTTGGTCCAATTTTAGGCAACAACAGTGAACTTTATGCGCTTATGGAAGCATTAAATATAGATATCCCAAAGCCAGTCATCGAAAGCAGCGAACATTTTATGATTTCTATGCAGCGAATATTTTTAACCAGCCTTGACGACCTCATGCTTAGGCGCGTTAAGAATGAAGTGACATTTGGAAATGCAGAAGCACTCTTGCGTTACTGGAAAAAGACTACTTTTTATGTGCCAGGTTTGGATGCTAAGTTTTTGAAGCTGGCCCCGCAGTTTTTCAACAAGCGGTTTACTTTGACTAAATCGATTGCTTTTCTTGAGGGGAAAAAGGGGGGAGCATGAAACCAATGTGGCCAATGCATGAAAAAATTGCTGTAATTGTTGCCCACGCTGATGATGAGGTATTAGGTTGTGGTGGAACGATAGCGAGATTAGCTGATAGAGGATGTTGTATAAATTTACTGGTGCTTGCCGATGGAGAAACTGCGCGAACAGGCCTTAATCAAAAACAACAAGAAATGTTGATAAAAAAACGAAAAGATGCATGTAGAAATGTGGCATCTTTATTAGGTATTGAAAATTGTTCTTTCCTTGATTTGCCAGACAACCGACTTGACAGTGTTGATTTGCTGGATGTTACTCAAGCAGTGGAGATGTTTCTTTTCGAGCATCGTCCAACGCTGGTTATAACTCAGCATTCCAGTGATCTGAATCTGGATCACGAAGTTACAAATAGGGCTGTTTTGACCGCAGTACGCCCAGTTGGCGGCCATCAGGTCTGTGAGTTGGTTACATTTGAAACTCCATCTTCGACTGAGTGGGCTTTCTCCGCAACACCAGGCTTCCGCCCAGATTCTTTTGTGGATGTTTCCACTTCATTTGACCGCAAGGTTGAGAGCTTAAAATACTATGCTGCAGAAATGCGTGAGGCTCCGCATCCACGGTCAATTTCCAGCTTGGAGGCATTAGGAAAATGGAGAGGATCTCAGTCAGGTTTTTATCTCGCTGAGGCTTTTGAAACGGTATTTAGGTTTATTTAGGAAATGAGATGATTATAAATGGCAGAAAAGTCGGACCTGACAATCCACCGTATATCGTCGCAGAAATGTCAGCGAACCACAATGGTAGCATTGAAAATGCATTTAGAATTATTGATAAGGCGAAAGCAGCGGGTGCTCATGCAATAAAGATTCAAACCTATCGACCGGACACAATCACTATCGATTGCAAACATGAAGATTTTATGATCTCAGAGGGTCTTTGGAAAGGCCGTAGTCTCTATGATCTTTACGATTGGGCGCATACCCCTTGGGATTGGCATGAGCCGCTCTTCCAATATGCGAAGGAAGCGGATATTACCATATTCAGCACACCTTTTGATGCGTCTGCAGTTGATCTTCTTGAGGAACTATCGGCACCAGCATACAAAATAGCATCATTTGAGCTCACAGATTTGAATTTAATTGAGTGCGTTGCTAACACCAAAAAACCAATGATTATGTCAACTGGAATGGCGAATCTTGCAGAAATTTCTGATGCCGTTGAGATTGCCCAAAAGAGCGGCTGCTCTCAGTTAGCTCTCTTGCATTGTGTAAGTTCATACCCTGCACCTGTAAAGGATTGTAACTTGCGGGTTATTGCCGATTTGGCAGAAAAATTTGGTGTCGTAGTCGGTCTTTCAGACCATAGTGTGGAAAATGCGGTCGCCATTAGTAGTGTGGCAATGGGAGCGTCAATAATCGAAAAGCACTTCACACTTGACAGACACGGTGGTGGTCCTGATGACAGTTTTTCTCTTGAACCGATTGATTTACAGATGCTTGTAGAGTCCAGCGCCACCGCATGGGAAGCTTTGGGTGGGGTGTCTTACAATCAACAGGAGTCTGAGAAACCAAATTTAAAGTTTCGTAGGTCACTCTATTTTGTTGAGAATTTGAAGGCAGGTGAGGTGATCAGCTCAGCACATGTCCGGAGTATTCGTCCAGGCTTCGGGCTTGATCCAAAAAACCTTGATAACATTATCGGCTGTGTTGCTGCCCACGATATTGAAGTCGGTACTGCAGTGTCGTGGGAACATATCATAAAGACAGATTGTTAATTAATTCTTAAATGAATAGTGATGAACTAAAAAACCTTCTTCCCGAGGGTAGCTTAATCAGTACTCAAAGTGGTCACGCAGGAGGTGGCTTTTGGCCGTTGTCTAATCAACAACGGTTCCTGCTTTCTAATCATATAACGAATGCCTGCTTGCATTTTTTGGATCAGAGAAGTGGTTCTGATTTGGGTGATTTGGCTCTTCTTACTTTTGGCAAGTTTATTGGAAAAGCTATACATTGGTGCGAACTAGGTGAGCTGTTACAATTTGAACGAGCGCATGGGCTTTTCATTGAGGGGCAAAGTGCTGATTTGGTCAATTTACGAAGCATCCTCGCAGGTGAGCCCCCCATATCAACAGTCGCTTCCAAGATTAACAATGCATTCTACCCACACGGCTTTTTGCTGAGATTGCGGGCATTCTTGCGTGGTTATACATTTTCAAAGGTTTTGGATTTGCCCAGTTATATTTTCAGAAAGAGCCAATCAGTAGCAATTTCCCATAATGAACTTTTAATTGCTGATGCACGACACAAAGGTCTCAATCACAAGTTTACTCATGCAGAAACACTCCTTCATATGATCAGGAAATTGCCGGAGGAAAGTGTCAATCCGCAGCTTAGGGTAGAAATTAACGAGGCAGCGAAGGCGTTAAGCGATCAGATTAGCCAATGCCTTAATGTGGACGGTGACATATGCCGGGCCGTTAAATCAATGTTACGAACTCTGATAACATCCTCGTTGAGGGAGGCATGTTTAGATTGGAACCGTGCGAAGTCAGCATCGTTTATTCCAAAAAACCTCTTCTGTGCAACATTGGGAAATTATGCTGTTCGCTTGATTTGCATGTCTTCATCAAGACAAGGGGGGCATGTCACAGCATATGGGCATGGGCATTTTTCTGGATTGGCGGGTCAAATTGAGAGTTTTTTGATGAGCGACGTTTGTATCGCAGATGTCTATGTCGTTGAGACACAGCAATGCGCATCGAATTTATCTCAACAGCTCAAAAGAATTCCGTATAAATCTCTTGTGCGGGCGAGTGTAAAGGGGTTTAAGGGGCCGTCTCCAATACAGTCTTGGGTTGATCAGTTAGAGACCCGTACGCTAAACACCAAAAGTCCAAAAATTTTGTACCTGCCAACAATTCTCCTTGGTGCCAGACAGCTTTTCCCACCTTTGTTACCTGATGCTATTTATCTAGACTGGCAATTTAAGCTCGCACAAGAGATGAGTGATGCTGGTTTTGATTTGACGATTCGGCCCCACCCCGAGGGTGCATATGAAGGCAAACCACACCCTCTTGGAAATGTCTTTAAAATTGAAAATAGACTTTTTGAGAATTGTTTGTCTGATTATGACATTCTTATTTTTGATTATGGGCAAAGTACAACTTTTGCAAAAGCACTTTGTACGAAAATGCCAATGATTTACTTACATCTTGGCACGAGCATTCATAACCCGAAAGTTGATAAAATGATTGGTGAAAGATGCTTGAGAATTGACGTTGAATTTGACGAAAATAATAACCCAATACTGCCAATATCGATGCCGAGCTTAGCCACTGCTCAAGAGAATGCGAGCGCAGTCAATATTGCTAAATTCCAAAAAATTTTGATGGGAAAAGATTGAGAATGATAGATTTTTAATTTTCTATTTTTTGAGGCTTGTTGCTATAAATTCTTGCTAGAACGCCTCGCCCTATCATGTTTGCTTGGAAGTTTTTGGTAACAATTGCTCCCGTCCTATTATAGGATTATTACCGACTTTTATATCTGACAAAATTTTAGAATTTGTGCCCACAAACACTCTAACTTCTTGGGTTGCCCGTCTAGGTAAAGTTGCGCGAGGCACTATAGTATAAAAGTTTCCAATGCTTTTATCATGCATGATTGTGCAGCCCAAATTCAATTTAATGCATCTTCTAGGGTGCAATTGGTAAACACAAATGTTGAGTATTGCACAATTAAGCCCCTAGAATTCTCTAGATCATTGTCAGAGTTTTCGACGATTGCTGAAATGAACTCAAAGCCGAGGACACGATAAAATTTATCTAGTTTTTCTTTCTGGTCTGGACTATCGAAACCTACATATGGATGTCTTACCGGTTATTGTTTCAGAGTCGCGGGCGTTTCAATGTTAAAAGGCGTTGTGTTGGGTTTTTTTGAGGGGATATCTCTACAATCTCCACTACCTTAAAATTTGTTTTACGTGCTAAAAGTTTCAGCTCGTCTGTGGCACAGGCCAACGTATAGGTTTAGCCATCGCGCTTTGTTAAATCTTTAATAGCAACAAGATTTCAAATTGAGATGTTGAGAATATAGACAGTACAGTATAGATAAAGTCAAAGACGCAATAAAAACTCTCAATAAGATGGTCCAATCAGTGTCTTTAATGTGCTGGGGTTGGGGTGCGCAGCAAAGATTATATACTTTCGACTCTAATGAGATAATTTAATTTTGGCCAATGTTGCGAGAGTTGGACAGTTATTTGGGAACTAATTAGTGAAGATTTGTAAACGAATAAATTTTTTTACACATGGTTCTTCTGAGGTGGGTTTTGGTCATGTAAATCGTTGCATGGAAATTGGAAAACAGATTTTGGCGACAGGTGCCAACGTGCGATGTAATTTTGAAGGTATTGACGACCCTCATTTGGTCTCTTTGATTAAGACACAGTTAGACGCAACTTTTGAAACTGCTATTGACGCGGATATATCGATCTACGATCGAATGGATGATCCTCAGCGACCTGAAGTATTCAACAGCTTGCTAATGGAAGGTTTACGTTCTCGCTCGTCTCACACGGTCTTCATCGCTAATAGTTTTGAAGTGCCTGAAATACACCCCTCAGTAGTAATAGTGGGCTACAAAGGATTAACAGCCCGCAAGGTCCATAACCCAAATATTTTTTGGGGTGCGCAATATACACCAATACCTCGCGATGTAGTGTTTTCGCCGACTAAACCATGGGGCCGCCGGAGCTTGTCCATAGGCTTAGGGGGGGGGGACAAAAGAAAACTTGATGCAGATTATAAAGATGGTCGCGACCAGTAGGTGTTGCGAGAGTTTCAAAGTCTTGCTTTCGGCTTCCCACTTGAATTGCAAAGAAGAAATATTGAACCTGTTAAGAATGCATGGATTAGAAATTGAAATCCTTGATCGGGTGGAAAACGTTTCAAATTTTTTGTCTGATTCGAAGGTGTTAATATGTAGCTATGGGCACTTGGCATATGAAGCTATCAGTCTGGGGGTAAATGTGATCTTAGTTGCTCAAAAACCTTTTCAACATGTTTATGGCCAAGTCCTAGATCAATTTGGTTTGGTCAAAAATCTGGCAGAAATTAGATATCTGGGAGAAAAAGAATTGCACAATGCAATCGAAAAAATGGCAAATCCACAAAGCATGTCGTCAATAGGATCGAAGAAAATCAAAATTGACAATTTAGGTGTAACAAGAATATCCGATATTATTTTGAGTATGCTCGATCATGGTGACAAAATCAAAATGACAGTTTAGTTACGCCTGCTCGATTTCAACAAAAGGGGTTGTATTATTGACCCACTCAAGATAAGAACACTCAAACATTCATGCATGTTTGTGGCATTTGTCATTTGTAGCGTTTGTCAGGAAAAAGTGATGGTTTTACAGATAGATGGCCGTTCAATTGGTGATGGGTTCTCTACCTATTTGATTGCAGAAATTGGGTTGAATCATGGTGGTGATTTGACTGTTGCAAAAGAAATGGTTTTGAGCGCTAAAGCTGCAGGGGTCGATGCGGTAAAATTTCAAATATTCAAGTTAGAAAACTTTATTTCGAACCAGAGTGAATATTACTCTATTTTGGACAAAAGTGTTTTGAACGAGGTGGAAATCAAGGATTTATTCCAGTTTTGCAAAAAAAATGTTATTTCTGCTTTCGGCTCTGTGTTTGATAACGAAAGCGCAAATCTACTCAATAATTTGGGATGCCCAGCTTTCAAAATCGCTTCAGGTGATATAACTCACCACCCACTGATAAACTTTGTTGCTGATTTTGGTAAACCAGTCATCGTGTCGACTGGCGGGGCGAACCTGAATGAGGTGTTGGAGGTTGATGCCATTTTGAGTGCTAAAGGCACGCCGAGGGCATTCCTGCATTGTGTTTCCCTTTATCCGACGGACATAAGTCAGCTTGATCTTGCAACAATCAAACTGTTGCGTAAGAAATTGACAGCACCTGTAGGTTTTTCTGATCATAGCGTTTCTAGCATTGTGCCATTAGTTGCAAGTGCTTTTGGCGCTAGTATAATCGAAAAACATTTTACAATTGACAAGCAAATGGAGGGGCCTGATCACCTACTATCAGCTGATCCGGAGGAAATGTTATTAATTTCATCTGGATTGAAAACCGTTTTTGAAGCAACGGGTGTTGAGAGAGCCACTCCCATTGAGCCCCTTGAGCACATAAACAACCTAAGGAGGAGTGTTTGCGCGGCGGTAAATATTTCATCAGGGGAAGTGATTTCAGAAGATAAAATAAAGTTTTTACGGCCAGGAACTGGTATCAAACCGGCTGATTTTAGGGTCGTTGTCGGCAGGACTGCAGCATGTGATATAAGTTCCAACGAGCAGATTCTACCTCGGATGCTGGCTTGAACAATGATTTTGGCAGAAGTCTGCCGATTGATTATTTTAAAAATAGGGACCTGAGCTAGTATGAAAAATGGAAAAATAATAGCGCCAAGAATGCAATATTGCAGCAGATGCACATACCCAGCTGTTTCTGCTACTCCTATCACATTTGATAAAAATGGGGTTTGCAGTGGCTGCCGTGTTCATATGGAGCAGGATACCGTCGATTGGGATGAGCGCCGCACATTATTCGAGACAGATATAGTTGAGCAATATAAGGGTACTAATGGCGCAAACTATGATTGTGTAATACCTGTTAGCGGCGGGAAAGATAGTTTTTGGCAAATCCATTTGATAAAAGTTGTTTATGGGATGCGTCCACTTCTCGTAACCTATGGTGAAAACAATCACACCCCTGTGGGTATGCGAAACATACAGCGTATGCGTGATACGTTTGATTGTGATCACGTTCATTTTACACCTAGTATTAGAATATTGAAAAAATTGAATAAGATAGGGTTTGTGAAAATGGGTGATCCAGATATGCAGGCTCATCTTGGTATCATGACCTATCCAATAGCAGTTGCCGCAAAGTATGAAATTCCGTTAATTATTTGGGGTGAACATGGCTTCATGAATTTAGGCGGAATGCACTCCTATAGCGATATGGTGGAGTGGACTGCAAAATTTCGTCGTGAACATGCTCAACATGGTTGGGATTGGGATGATTTTGTTGACGAAGACGAGGGTATAAGTGAAAGAGACTTGTTGTGGGCAAAGTACCCATCCGATGCTTTGATTGAAAAGCTTGATATACGCGGCATATATATCTCTAACTATTTTGGTTGGCGCCAGGATGTTCATACCGCTCTTATGGTTGAAAAATATGGATTTGAGTTAAACGAAATGCCGTTCGATAGAACCTACGCTCGCGACTCCAACCTAAACAATATCCATGATAATGGCGTGCATGATTATATGAAATTTGTGAAGTGGGGCTATGGTCGTGTCACTGACCATGTTTCCCGAGATATAAGAAATGGTAACATGACGCGCGAAGAAGGAATTGCTCTGATGCAGCAATATGAGGATGTTGTTCCTGGCGATTTAACCCGTTGGCTTGATTATGTTGGGATGGATAGGACAACTTTTAACAAGATAGCCGACACATATAGAGACCCAAGGGTTTGGGTTAAAAATGAGTACGGTCATTGGATCAAAGACAACATTTGGGATCATAATTAGGAAAACCATGTCATCTGTTTTATATACCCCACCACAGGGGCATGATTGTGGTTCTTTAACTCATATCGAGACTAATGATGTTCTGACACGCACATACCGACGTTTCATCAGAGAATCTGCGTTGTTGAGAGCATTTCCAAATTATAATGTACAGTACGGAATGGGTGCCTTTTTTCAGAGACGGATGCACCCTTTCCGCTTGATTAAAAAAGGGGCTACTTGTGTTCAGGTTGGATGTACTGAATGGATGTTGGAATTTGGAGTTTCTCAACCCTTGTTAATGGCTGGGTTGGCTGGAGACTCTGGTCGAGTGATTGCAGTTGACCCGGATGATAGAAATAAGAAAGCTGTGCTGAGTTATTTAAGTCGACATGGTGTGCGTCATGTTGAATTTGTTCAGGATGCGTTGTTTGACGAGGTGAAAGAGGCGGAATTTACTTTCTATCACGATAGAACAAGCTCCAATGTCATAACTGAAGTTGCTGATGTATCAATATGGAATTCCTCTCATGTTGATAGACCTAAGTTCACAAAAAAGATAATGTTGAATACGCTTGATAGAGTGTGTGTGGACAGAGGTATAACCCCAGATTTTGTCAACATCTCAATAAATGATGCCGAGTTTGGCGTTATAAAAGGAATGGATGAGATCCTTGAAAAGCGTAAAACAGTTGTTGCTTGGCTTATTGGTTGTGGACGGTCATGGTGGGCGGCGTCACTAGACCATTTTTTGAAAAGAAATTACAATGTAATTGTTGGTAATGCGCCATATTCTAGACGTGGGCCGAGCAAGAATGGAAAAGTGTCTTTTCTTAAGCCAGACGAAGTGTATCAAGAATATTATGCGGTTGCAGTGCCAAAAGAAATGCACCTCCCACACCATAGCGAATTTCGGGTTGAGTCATTAGAGGTCACTGAGCAAAGCCTTGATTTTATTGTCTGCAAAGCGACTTAAGGAGAGCAAATGACAGGGCCTAATGATGAAATTACGTGATGTAGTTCATAGTGAAAGCTTCGCCAAAGCAAAACAGCCAATTGGAATGCGTTATATAGTAAGGCCTCTCTCTTGGATATTTGCTTGGGTGCTGATTAATTGTGGTGCCTCCGCTAACCTTGTCACTTTTTGCCGATTGCTAATCACAGCATTAATATTCACTGGTATGATAGCTTGGCCAGATCAGCTTAACATTCTGATTGTTTTGTTTATCCTGGTTGGGGTTCTGGGAACAGCCGTAGATGGTTGTGTCTCGAGAGCAAAAAATGAGTCCTCATATTTTGGAAAATATTTTGATGGCTTTGTGGACTCCATAACTGAAGTAATGTTTTACCCAGTATTGGCTATCAGCCTTTCATATCTTGAGGCTGATAACAGTTTAATATTGTTTGGTGTAATTGGTTCGCTATCACTTCACGTCTTTCAGTCGGGGGGTATTAGGCACCAAATCATTGAGCAGTTGATGATCATTGATGGACACAAAAAGACTGAGTTTATTTCTGGTTCATTTTTTAAATGGATTTGGACATTTATCGGACAGGATGCTCCACTTTATTTATGGGATATAAGATATGGTGGATTGATTGTTGGTTTGTACCTTGAAAGCCTTGAAGCCTATTTGATTATTATTTGCCTGCTGCAGATGGTTCACGCTCTCGGTTTTCTTCCTCTTCGGTTAATTGTGTCGTATAGGTTGATAAATAAGTATAAAGTTAGCGCATCTGCGTCTTCACTACTTCGAGACAATCGATGATTGTTGGTATCATACAAGCGCGGATGGGATCCACGCGGTTGCCAGGGAAAATTTTGCGACCAATTAGAAACATGCCGATGTTACAGATCCTTCATCAGAGAGTTTCCGCATCCAATTTTTTAGATAAAATTTATGTGGCCACAACCATTGAAAAACAAGATGACGCTGTTTACGAGTTCTGTATGTTGAACGGCATTCTCTGCTTCCGGGGCTCTGAGAACGATACGCTTAGTAGATATGTTGCAATTGCTGAAAATGAGCGGGCATCGACCATAGTGAGGCTGACTGGTGATAATCCATTTGTTAATGGTGAGCTGGTAGATTTGGTAATTTCAGACTTTCAAAACCGGAGCCTTGATTACATCAACACTCTGGATTGTTCAAACTATCCAAAGGGTTTAACGGTTGAGGTTATGCGGGCGGAATGCCTTCTTGCTGCTAGCCACTCAAATTTGCCTTTAGACAGAGAACATGTAACGAAATTTATTAGGGATCGTGCCGACAGTTTTAATCTTGGCTATTATCGTGATGACCTTGTCTTCCCTGAAATTGAACTTACCGTTGACACCCTTAACGAGTTCCAAAAGGCTGCATACTTATTTGGCTTGCTAAGAGGCTGTGGTGTAAATTTTTCGTTGACCGAATTAGCCAAAATTTGTCATGAAAGAAAAAGAGAAATAGCTTCGTTTGGAAACTTATGACAAAAAGTATTCTAATGTGCGCGGGTGATGGGGTTCACGCCCGTCAGATCTTGGTGCGATTAATCGAGGCTGGTATCGCTCCCTTGGCAATTTTTTCTGAAGTGGAGACAAACCTTGCGGCCACGGTGAACGCTTTTCTCCGAGATGGCTTGATGTACTGGCCTGAGTCAATCAAAGCAACCGCAAATACACATAGTATTTCTCTGATTGAGACATCAAATCTTTTCTCAACTGAGACCAAATCTAAAATGCTGGCCTTGTCCCCTGATTATTTGATTTGTGGGGGATGCGGGGTTGTCCCTGATGACTTGATTACAAGTATGAGCGGTCGAGTTTTAAACGCGCACCCCGGAATTCTTCCAGACTTTAGAGGTTTAGACCCGGTCTTATGGACGCTTAGCCAGCGTATGCCTGTTGGTGCAACATTGCACTTTGTTGACTCAAATTTGGACTCTGGCCCGATCATCAAAACTGAAAAATTAAACTGGCAGAACCCAAGCACACTTACCGATTGCCGGATCCAATGTTCACAGCTTTGTGCGGAACTTGTTGTCAAATTTTTATCAGCCCCGCAATGTCATATTGCGGTTGAACAAAATAGTCAGATGGGGAACTACTACGGTCCGTTTCCTGATGAGTTGAAAGAAGGCTTGAATTCTGTGCTGGCAGAATACCACTTTTCAGAAGAGAGTGGAAATGTCTGGGGGGGCTAGAGAACCTATTCGTGCTTGCATATTTGGTCTTGGTAACATTGGGGCCGGATATGCTCTCGACTCCAAGGGTCAGCCGCGCAGTCATTTGGATGCAATTATCCAAAGCGTTGGGATTGAACCAGTGTTATTGGTAGATAATAATAGCAGTATTTTAAATAGTGTGCGCAGTAGGTACAGTGAGCTGGACCCTTCAATTTTTGTAAGCAAGGTTCCTTTGATTAAAAATTTTTCCAAATATACTGCGGTAGACGTTGCCGTGGTCTGCACTCCATTGTCAGGAAGATACGATTTAATTAAAAATTTAATGGAGGTTAAGCCGAAAGTTCTTGTTTTAGAAAAACCTGTTGCAGAAAATTGTGCTGAGGCAAAAAGAATTTTAGAGCTTTGCAAAGATTTAGAAATTGAATGCAGAGTTAATTTTCCAAGAAGGCTGGATGTTAGAATTCAGAAGGCTAAGGAATTCCTGGCTGAAGATCCATTGAAAGTGATTTTTCGCTACAGCTCATCTTTTGAAAATTTTGGGCCACATTTGATCGACTTTGCGATGAATTTTTTTGGTGAAATAAAATCAGTTACTTCCTTTAGGGAAAGTGTAAACTCTGCAGGCAGGAATTATGACTTTTTGATCGAAAGCTGCGCAGGTTTCCCAATCTACTGTATTGGAACTGGAGATACAGAATATCAACAATTGGATTGTGAGGTGTTTTATGAAGATTGCAAATTTGATTTTAAGAATGGTATGACTGAAATTGTCAAAAATGTCTCGGTAAAAAATTTGATTTACTCTGGGGTCGCACACCTTGACCCGAAGACTAAATTTGCCAGAGAGCCTGTTGGTGGGTTGCAAGAACTTTACCAAAGCATTGTTCAATATATTGATGCTAGACACATGATCTTGGGATGCAACCTTGAAGAAGCTGTGTTGGGGCAAAGAGTTATGGATGCAATAATAAAGTCCTCTCAGACAGGTTTCAAAAAAATTACTTTGAATTGAGGTGAAAATGTTACCAAAGTTAGCGATTTTTGGGAACAAACCCCGTTTCCCTATAGGCCAACCGCAATACAACACAATTGGTGGAGCTGAAAAGCTTGCAGTATCAAAAGTTTTGGCTGACGGCGAATTGAGTGGTTTTGTTGCTTCAGCATCTGAAAATTTTTGGGGCGGCAAAAATGTGAGAGCCTTGGAAGACCGATTTAAAGCTCGTTACAATTGCGCTTATGCACTCAGTTTTAACTCTGCGACATCCGCGTTACATGCCGCGCTTTGGGCTGTTTGTTTAGACCCTGGTGATGAAGTTATTGTCCCACCTTACACGATGAGTGCGTCTGCTACCACTGCATTGATGGTGGGAGCAGTGCCAATCTTTGCGGACATTGAAGATGAATATTTTTGTTTAAATCACGAAAAGTTAGACGCTTTGGTTACTGAGAGAACAAGAGCGGTGGTAGTTGTGAATCTTTTTGGCCACACTGCTGAATTGCAGGCAATAAAAACATATTGTGACTCAAAAAGCTTGATTATGATTGAAGATAACTCTCAAGCTCCTGACGCAACGTCCCGTGGGCTGTATGCTGGCACGGTCGGTCATGTTGGTGTTTTTAGTTTTAACCGCCATAAAACCATTCAGGCTGGTGAGGGAGGGGTGGCGATTACAAAGAATGCTGATTTATCTGATCGAATGGCTTTCTTGAGAAACCATGGAGAGGCGGTCGCTGAAACCTTTGGGTTCTCCTCTGCGGCCAATACTGGTGGCTTAAACCTTAGGATGACGGAGATGGAAGCTGCAGTTGCCCTAGTTCAGTTGGATAGGCTTGTCGATTTGAATCAACAACGTATTGATTTGGCTGAATATCTCTCAGAAAGAATTGAGAATGTTCCTGGTTTATCAGGGCCAAAAGTAAGGGATGATTGTAAACATGTATATTATGTCTATGCCATGAAGTTTGATGTCAACGTTGTTGGAATTCCACGGGACATGTTTGTTGAATGTTTAGCTGCAGAGGGATACCGAGTACGCGCTGGTTATGTTGAACCCCTTTACAGAAATCAAGTATACCAAAAGAGAATTTTTATGGGTAGTAAAGGGTTTCCATTCAGTGAAAATTCTCGAGATTATGATGATTGTTATTCTCCGGATGGATTTCCTGTATGTGAACGTGTGCAGAATAGCGAGTTGATTATTGGTGATATTGTGTATCCGCCACTCATCTCAGCTGACATTGATCATTTCATTGAGGACTGTTGTAAGATTTTAGACCAGGCTGACAAAGTTAGGTCTCATTTTATGGCCCATGCGCGACAAAGTCATGTCTCATATTAGAAACCATGCGCGATGAGCCTTCTATTTATTATAAATGAAGTTGGCTGCCTAAATTATTTACAGCCTTACCTGTTGTTTCTCGAGTCAAAAGGAATTGACCATCTCGTTGTGGTAAAAAAGAAGGTTTTAAGTTATGCAGAGGCTCGAGGGTTTACAACAAAATCCATGGTGCCAATTGATGAAAAACTGAGAGTTTGTCAGTTAATAAATGTTGGAAAGTTGGATGCTTGTATTTTGTCAGGCTGTGCAGAAGACATTGAGTTTGAAGTGATAAAGTCCTGTTCAGTTTCTGGAATAACTACTTATAGTATTATCGACGCTTGGGTGAATTACAAATGGAGGTTCACATTTGCAGATGAAGTGTTGTTTCCCGATTTTATTTTATTGCCTGACGCCTTCGCCTATAGCGAGGCGGCTATGGAAGGACTACCAGTTGATAAGCTTATTATAGCTGGTCATCCCGCATTGGGTAAGGTTATTGTATCGCCGGGTGGCCCTCCTACTGCTATTTTTCTTGATCAGCCAGACCCAAGAGATCAGTCGGTTGATCACTCACATTCTTCTCAGAAGGCTTGGAATTTACTTCTTTCATATCATAGGAAAGAAGACGCAATTTTTTCACGTTTGATTTTTTGCCCTCACCCAGATCGGCCTAATTTTAAGCCCTTAGACAAACAAGGGATCGATATTATACCCTATTCAAGGTTGTCGCCCGAAGACTATAGATTTGTTTTTGGAGTATCATCTACGGCTATGGTTGAAGCCTACTTGATGGGAAAACGAGTTTTTAGCCTGCAGCCAGAGCAACCAGAACGAAACTTCGACCCCTTGTCTCGTCAGGGTAAAATAAGCCGGGTTACATCTTTGAAGGATCTACGGATAAGCCTTCAAAATGGTGGCAGTAAGGTAACTATCAGTGACCAAAACCCCTTCAAAAACAGTGTGTTTAAAATTCATTCGATAGTTGGTGGAGCAAGATATGATTGATGGTGGAGTTTTTCTGGGTGTAAACGCTACAAATGGGAATGGAAAAAATAGAAACTTAATGAGTTATTTGCGTGGTGCCGGCATAACAAGTGCGTTGTGCGCCTCTTATGAGGCTGTTTATTACAGCACTTTTTCTGGAAATGCTGAAACCCTACAAATATGCAATTCTTCTGGGAGCGGGCTTGTTCCTATGGCAGTGATTAACCCTAGAAATTATGAAAGCGGGGGTAATTACATGAGGGATTATGTTAAGCCAAATTTTCCGCTGATTTGTTTGCTTCCCAAGGTTCAAGGTTGGAATATTAGAAGCACGGTAGTGCAGAATATACTGAAAGATGCCGAATTCTATGGATTGCCAGTGCAGTTTGTTATTGACTCTCAAAGTATGTTTTTTGATATCGCGGAGCTAAGCCAAAAAGTTAACACAAATATTTTGATCCGTTGGTTTGGCCGTGGTTGTTATGATCTGCTCTCAGAATTCCATGCTACGGGCTTGGACTGTGAGAACTTGTATTTTGATGTTGGGGCAGTTACTCAAACGGGGGGCATAGAATATCTTGTGGATAAAATTGGCTCGCACCGCTTGTTTTTTGCAACTAATGCACCTGAGTGTTATGCCAAGCCTAGTCTCTTCTTGTTGGCCAATTCAAGTTTATCGAATAAAGAGCGAGAGGATATAGCTTATCGTACTCTTTCAAATTTGCTTAACTTGGGCTTCAAGGAAGATAAAGGTGAAGGTGAGGATCTGAAAAATCATTTCAAATTGCTGTCGAGCAGGCCTAAAATTGATACTCATTGGCACACGGGAACCTGGGATATCGTGGAGCCAAAAATTGGTTTTGAAGAAATAGCCCAAACTCAAAAAAAGCTTAATTGTATTAGCATAGTCACCTCCTCGGTTTTGGGATTGAATTGTGATATTGAGAGAGGAAATCTGGAAACAAAGAAATTTATCAATACTTACGACCATGCTTTTGGCTATATTGTGATCAACCCGTTGGATATTGACGCGTCTTTTAAAGAGATTGATAAACATATCAGCGACCCAAAGTTTGTGGGCTTCAAAACGATCCAGGATTTCTATGGTTTTAGCCTTGAAAATGCGGAATATGATGCCATTCTCTCCCGAATATCTGGAACCGGAATGCCGCTCTTGGCTCATTTACCTGGGATGGCAGGTGCAGCCAAAAAATTTAGTGAGTGCCACTTTATTGCTGCCCATTCTACATGGCGCTACGACGATTTATTGGAGTTGCCAAATGTTTGGTTGGATTTGGCAACGAGTTCTGCCAAAGCGATAGACGTAAAATTGGAAAAGTTTTTTTCAACGGTGCCTATCGAAAAAATATTATTTTCAAGCGATTCTCAATTGATATCACCTGCGTGGACCCTAGGAAAAATTGCTGAATTAGATTTAAACGAAAAAGAACTCGACTGTGTATTTGTAAGTAATGCAAAACGAGCATTCCCACGCTTCCCAGAAGGCTTGGGAGCATAAACATGATAGGGGTTGTTGACTATGGTGCAGGAAATTTGCAATCGGTTGTTAATGCGGTTGAGTGGTTGGGCGGTAATGTCATAAAGGTTTGGTCTGAAGATCAAATTAAAGAATGCAGTCATCTGATATTGCCGGGAGTGGGCTCTTTTTCTTACGGGGCCAGCCAACTTGAAAAATTACAAATTGTTGACTCATTAAAAAACCACGCGGCAATATCAAAAAAACCGCTTCTTGGACTTTGTCTTGGAATGCAACTACTTGCAACGAAGGGCTTTGAATTCGGAGAAACAGAT
>CACEJY010000003.1 GCA_902559985.1 uncultured SAR116 cluster alpha proteobacterium
GCAAAAGAGCCATGCCTTGATCTTTGCAAAATGCAATGGCAGCTTCGATGTCATCGTTAGTTTTAGGAATGACAACACCATGCGGCATCATTTGATAGATTGATGCATCAGTGGCGTAACGGCCACAGGTAAAGCCATCAACATGGAGCTCACCTTCTAGTGATCGTTTTAAATTTTCAAGCCCCGGTAATTTCTTGCTATTTGCCATAAGAGACATCCAGAATATTGTATACAATTAAGTTTTATAGCTATACAAAGAAATACTCAAACACAATCTTACGTGGTTGAAGCAACTAAATAAAAGGCTCTTTCGATAAGCAGGCCATCATTTTGAAATCGAGAATTGTTTCATGTCCAAATCTTACAATGCTGGTCGTCATTTTCTTCAGATACCTGGCCCTACGAATGTGCCAGATCGGATTCTCCGGGCAATGGATTACCCGACGATTGATCATCGCGGACCGCAATTCGCTGAAATTGGCACAAAATGTCTTTCTGGTATGAAAACCATCTTCAAAACAAAAAGCCATACAGTAATTTTCCCGGCATCTGGGACTGGGGCGTGGGAGTCAGCTTTGGTAAATTGTCTGCAAGATGGCGATTTAGTGCTTATGGTTGAGACTGGCCATTTTGCGAGTCTGTGGCATAAGATGGCGACGCGACTTGGTATTGAGACCGAGTTTCTTAAGACGGATTGGCGTCGTGGGGTTGACCCCCAGCAAATTGAAGATCGTCTTAGGCAGGATATGGATCAAAAGATCAAAGCCGTTTGTGTTGTACATAATGAAACGTCAACCGGATCAACCTCGCGGATTGCGGATGTCCGATTGGCAATGGATAATGCTGGTCATAACGCACTACTACTTGTCGATACGATCTCATCCCTAGGTTCAATTGATTACCGACACGATGAATGGGGCGTGGATGTTACGGTTGCCGGTTCGCAAAAGGGGCTAATGCTACCGCCCGGACTATCATTTAATGCTGTATCGGAAAAAGCGTTGGCTTTAGCCCGCAAAGGTGGTATGCGCCGAAGTTATTGGGATTGGGAAGACCAGATTGCTGCCAACAAGGAAGGGGCTTTCCCCTATACGCCCGCAACCAACCTTTTATACGGACTAGCCGAAGCTATTGATATGTTGCATGAAGAGGGGCTGGACAATGTGTTCCGGCGGCATGATCGGCATGCCGCTGCCACGCGAAAAGCGGTGCAAGCATGGGGTCTTGAAGTGCTGTGTCAGGAACCAAAAGATTTTTCTAGCTCGTTAACGGCGGTGCTTCTTCCAGCTGGACACGATGCCGATGCATTTCGTGCTGGTGTTCTAAAACACTTTAACATGTCGCTTGGTAATGGTTTGTCTCGGTTAGCCGGCAAGGTGTTCCGTATTGGACATCTCGGTGATTTCAATGATCTCATGCTGCTTGGGACTTTAAGCGGGGTTGAAATGGGCCTCTCAAAAGCGGATATACCGCACCAAAAAGGCGGCGTTGATGCGGCGATGAATATACTTAAAGGTGATTAGATGCGGCAAAGCACTGGCGTTGCAAGTGCACACCAGGTTAGGTTGTCATCAGGAGGGCGGCAACATGAGCACCGATGACATGCATACTGATTGTGATGAATTACTTGTTCATATTGACAATCATATTGCTCATGTGATTTTGAACCGGCCAAATTCTCGCAATGCCCTAACGTTCAATATGTATGAAAATCTTGCGGAGATTTGCTCCAGAGCTGGCACGGCTGATGATAGCAGACATATCAAAGCTATTATCATTTCAGGAGCTGGCGACAAAGCTTTTGCCGCGGGGACTGATATTGGTCAATTTACTGATTTTACCAATGCCGAGGACGGGCAGGCTTATGAAGCCCGGATGGAGACTGTAATCAGTCAGATTGAGACATGCAAAGTGCCGGTGATAGCCGCGCTTCACGGCGCTGTGACGGGAGGTGGGCTGGTGATTGCATCTGCTGCCCATGTTCGAGTTGCCAGCACGGACGCGGTTGTAGGTATGCCAATTGCCCGCACCCTTGGCAATTGCCTGGCAATATCGAATTTGCGGCGCCTTACAGCGTTATTTGGCGAGTCCCGTGTTGCTCATATGATTTTGACCGCTGAATTGATGGATGCGGATGGCTTGCTTGCAAGTGGCTTTGTTCATGAAATTCTAACTGATCAGCATGCGTTGATGGCACGCGCTACAGAGATTGCCAACCGCATGAAAACGATGGCACCTTTGACTATTCAAGCCAGCTTAGAAGGGTTGCGCCGTCTGCGTAATGCCGTTCCCTTGCCAAATGATCGAGATTTAATAAAACGCAGCTATGTTAGTGCTGATTTTGCTGAAGGGGTTCGTGCCTTTTTGGAAAAGCGAAAACCTGAGTGGCAGGGCAAATAGGGGGATGATGTGGGTTTATTGGGTTGCTAATTTATTTATGGCACTAACCACCGCACGGATCGGCGCGAGTGTAATTGAGGTATCAATTCCAACTCCAAAGACCGAATGTTGCGTGTCATTTAGGTCATGTACCAGTTCCACATAGGCGGCAGCTTCAGCCTTAGAAGTAGCTGAACGAGTGTTTTGGCCAAAATCAGCAAGCCTGAAACTAAGCCCAAATTCATTGCGCATCGCATCAACAAAAGCCGATATTGGTCCGTTACCAGTAGCGCTAATGTCAACTTTTCTACCATCATGCAGCAGCGTCGCGGTAATACGTTCAGCCTCGCTGGCCCGGCTGGCTCGGCCAGATTCAAAATTCATAAGCTCAAACGGGCCCTGTGGGTTGATGTAATGCTCTTCGGCTAGCTCCCAGATGCGTTGACTAGTAATTTCTTTTCCAGTCGTGTCAGCCTCATTCTGAACAATGCTAGAAAATTCAATCTCAGCTTTGCGGGGCAATCGTACGTGGTGATCCGCCTCAAGTAGATAGGCTGCACCAGCTTTCCCTGATTGTGAGTTCACTCGAATAATAGCCTCAAATGTACGGCCAATATCTGCGGGATCAATTGGTAAATAGGGAACCTCCCATACATCGTCATTTGCCTCTGCTAAAGCTTCTATACCTTTTCGGATTGCATCTTGGTGGCTGCCTGAAAATGCGGTGTGGACTAATTTTCCGGCATAGGGATGACGTTCGTGAACAGGTAATTGGTTGCAAAATTCGGCAGTTTCAATCAAATTATTTATGTCAGAAAAGTCCAGATTTGGATTAACACCTTGAGTAAACATGTTTAAACCAAGTGTAACCAAATCTACATTGCCAGTGCGTTCGCCATTGCCAAATAGAGTTCCTTCTACACGGTCTGCTCCCGCCATTAGCCCAAGTTCAGTTGCTGCAACCGCGCAGCCCCGATCATTATGCGGGTGCAGTGATAAGACAACTGACTCACGATTACTAAAATTGCGGCCCATCCATTCTATTTGGTCTGCGTAAATATTCGGTGCTGACATTTCAACTGTGGCGGGTAGGTTGATAATCGTTGGATTTTCTGGGGTTGATTGCCAGATCTCCATTACTGATTCACACACATCAAGCGCGTAATCAAGTTCAGTGCCAGTGAAGCTCTCAGGACTATATTGTAAGCGCAGGTTGTCTGCTCCGGCATTTGCCAAACGGTCCGCCACCATCTTTGCTCCGTCGGTCGCTATTCGCTTGACGCCGTCACGATCTGCTTTAAAGACAACCCGCCGTTGCAAGGTGCTTGTCGAATTATAAAGATGCAAAATGGCATTGGGAGCGCCGCGTAGTGAGTCAACTGTCCGATCAATCAGATGTTCGCGTGCTTGTGTAAGCACTTGAATCGTCACATCAGCGGGCACGTGACCACCTTCAATCAATTCCCGCAGGAAATTGAAATCAGTATCTGATGCAGCGGGGAAGCCAACTTCAATTTCTTTGAAGCCCATTGCCACCAGCATTTCGAACATTTTCATCTTGCGGACACTATCCATGGGTTCGATGAGCGCTTGATTGCCGTCGCGCAAATCGACCGAACACCAGACAGGTGCTGATTTGATCTTGCGATTAGGCCATTGCCGGTCGCTCAGATCGGGACCGATAAATGGGCGGTATTTTTCATGACGCAGACTAGGCATCAGCTTTTTTAATCCCTTATTCTGAAATTTTTAATAATGCCCCAAAGGGAACACAATCCGACTATAAGCGCAACTGCCAATAGGAAACAGGAAAAAGATCCTAAATCTTCGTTTCCGCCTTTGATTAAATGCGGTAATTCGCCAAAAATTGTTGTATAGAAATGGCTTAAAAGTCATTTTTATCCAAATTGTGGGACTGCGTCATAAATCATGACCAAAATTGAAAAAATCCGTAATTTCTCAATCATCGCGCACATTGATCATGGCAAATCAACAATAGCTGACAGATTGATTCAGGTCTGTGGGGGGTTGAGTGACCGTGAAATGAAAGAACAGGTTCTTGATAGTATGGATATTGAGCGCGAGCGCGGTATCACCATTAAAGCGCAGACGGTTCGTCTGGAATATAAGGCGCAAGACGGCACTGAATATGTGCTTAATTTAATGGACACTCCGGGTCACGTTGATTTTGGTTACGAAGTATCACGATCCTTATCTGCCTGTGAAGGATCACTCCTTATTGTTGATGCCAGTCAGGGCGTCGAAGCGCAAACGCTGGCAAATGTCTATCAAGCGATTGATGCTGACCATGAGATTGTGCCTGTTCTGAACAAGATTGATCTTCCAGCTGCCGAACCTGAGAGGGTTAAGACGCAAATTGAAGAAGTAATTGGCCTGCCAGCTGGGGATGCAATCGCAGCTTCAGCAAAAACTGGCGACGGTATCAACGATATTCTTGAAGCTCTTGTAACCAAATTACCACCGCCACAAGGCGACGCTGATGCGCCGTTGCAGGCGTTGCTGGTTGATAGTTGGTACGACGCTTATTTGGGCGTCATGACATTGGTTCGAGTGCGTGAAGGGGTGCTCAAAAAAGGCATGAGGATTAGAATGATGGCAACTGGAGCCACCCATGTGATCGAACGGGTTGGGGTGTTTGCTCCAAAGCCGATAGCTCTTGATCAGCTCGGACCGGGGGAAATTGGCTTTATTAATGCTGGGGTGAAACGCGTTGCTGACGCGAAAGTAGGCGATACAATCACCGAAGAGCGGCGTCAAACTGATGAGGTATTGCCCGGTTTTGCGCCGTCGGTGCAGGTGGTATTCTGCGGCTTATTTCCTGTTGATACAAATGATTTTAGTGGGCTACGTGAAGCCCTCGAGAAACTATCATTAAATGATGCGTCATTTTCCTTTGAGGCGGAAACATCTGCGGCGTTGGGCTTTGGCTTTCGGTGCGGGTTTTTGGGATTGTTGCACATGGAAGTAATCCGCGAACGATTGACCCGGGAGTTTAATTTAGATCTTATATCAACTGCCCCATCAGTGGTCTATCAAATGACACTAACAGATGGCAAAAAGTTGGATCTTCATAACCCTGCCGATATGCCCGAAGTTACTCGTCTATCGTCAATTGAAGAGCCATGGATCAAAGCCACCATTATGACGCCAGATGACTTTCTAGGACCAGTTTTAACCCTATGTACTGAACGTCGCGGCGAACAGATAGATCTGACTTATGCGGGTAATCGGGCAATGGCCGTTTACCGGTTACCGCTCAACGAGGTTGTTTTTGATTTTTATGATCGATTGAAATCAATCACCCGTGGATATGCCAGCTTTGATTATGCCCTTGACTCCTATCGAGTCGGCGACCTCGTAAAGGTATCGATTCTTGTTAACGGTGACCCCGTGGATGCCTTATCAATGATTGTGCACCGCGATCAAGCCGAGGGAAAAGGCAGGGCCATTTGTATCCGGCTAAAGGATCTTGTTCCACGCCAAATGTTTAAGGTCGCGCTCCAAGCGGCGATTGGAGGCAAGATTATCGCCCGTGAAACCATTGCAGCTTTGCGAAAAGATGTAACCGCGAAATGTTATGGTGGGGATATAAGCCGAAAGAAAAAGTTACTCGAAAAGCAGAAAGAGGGTAAGAAGAAGATGCGGCAGTTCGGTAAGGTTGAAATCCCACAGAATGCATTTTTTGAGGCCTTGAAGATGGGGGATAACTGATCAATCATTTGTCTTTTTGAGGGGATTTACCTTGAGACACTCAGATTATTTTTCACCTTGTCGTTTTAAGGAGCGCACCCTGCCTTTACGTCCAGATGGGCGTTCAAGGGATAGCGATAACCAATAGAAAATCATGCATAGCCCAAATAGGACAAGTGCGGCTGGCCAACTTAAAACTGTTGATACAAAAGGATGCCATAAAAAAGGTGAGCAATCGAGAGCTCTTATAAGGCTGCAAGGGTCAATGTAGCGGCTGACAACGGCTTCGGCGACCTGCAGCGATCCGGGGTTGTTTGAATACCATAATTTGCCAAGCGGTGCGCTGGCAGTGTAAATGTTTGTTAAATCCTGCCAAATTGCATAGCCTGCTCCAAAGAGAGAGAATATAGCGAAGATGTTAAAAACATATTTCATGATAGTAGCATAGTGTTTGCATATTTCGTCGAATACAAGAAAATTATAAAATGTCAGCTTTGCTTCATGATTGGGCAAAGCCGATGCAAAAAGGCTGTTTTTAAAATTTCGAATTGGTTAGGTGCAATTTCTTCGATCTTGCAAGAAAGTTAAATGACCGAGGAGGGCAGATAAATTGAATTCATTTGTTTTATATAATAGGGTCGTCTTGTGATTTTTGATCCAAAGTTGGAGGGGTGGCCGAGTGGCTTAAGGCGCACGCTTGGAAAGCGTGTTGAGGGTAACACCTCACCGGGGTTCGAATCCCCGTCCCTCCGCCATGTCCTTATCTGTTTTAATAAGCAGTTAGTTAACGCACAAAAAGATTAATACGGTGCTTTTTCTAGATTAGAAAAATTCCAACAAGCTTTGTTGTCAGGGTTTAACATTCGCGGTAATGATTAAAAAGTAATAAAAGTAGGTAGTTTGATTTTGGTAATTAACAAAAAATATGCTTAAAATCGGTACACCCGACAATCAGATTTTATGGAACAAGTATGGGTTTCTTTTTTGGAATAGTTATAACATTGATCTTAGTTATATTTGCTTCAGATATTCAGTCACTAATGGTGGAGTCAGGCATCAGAGATAGTCTAATTACCTGGCTAGAGAGTTGGTAATGACAACGATTACTTAGTAATCTGAGAAAAAATCATTTTCAATGCGTTTTTGGATTGTTTTCAGTTTATCTGTCACTGCTCTGGAAACCTCATTTTGTTCCTTTGCTAACTGTATTAGCTTCTCAATATCCCTTGCATATCGCGCACTTTGTTCGTTTGAATCAACAAGCCGCAATTGAACATTCCGCAGCAACGCGGAGAGTATAGGGGAACCTTCCTGTAAATGTGCAATGTATATTTTGGGAACTAGTTGAGTTTTTACACCAATACTGCCTGCGCGAGCAGTGACGGAGCGTTTTTTATCTAATAACAGCGAAGCTTCACCAAAAATTTCAGACGGGCCAATAGTATTAAGCTTGAGTCCCCGTGGGGTAAAAATATCAACTTCACCCTCAATTATGTAATAAGCATTGAATGAGGGAGTGTCATAATCATAAATAAGAGCGTTTGGCTCCCAAGTTTTGATTGATAATTCACCACTATTTTCCATGAATTAAGTTTCCACAAGCGCCATTGATCATGACTAGGCTGATGGTCTGTTAGTCAAAACAGGTATACGGTCCGTTAAAGACCTAGCAATCTTAGAGGGCATTACATTACTGTCAACGTGAACTTTTCCTCTGCTAACATTGTTTGAAAAATTTCTGCGCTACTCAACCGAAGGCCCCCCATGTGATGACGGCACAAACAAAAGCAATCAAAATTGCATAGTTTTTTGCTTCTTCAGCTGAATATCTCTCCACAAAGACCCAACGGAAAAAGAAAAACATGGCTACTCCAAACAGCGCTGATGCAACCAAGGGAGATCCAAATAAAGTCTCGTTCATAATTAGCCCCGATACTCCTTAGCTTGCTGAAATGACAAAAAATATGAAACTTATGAGTGATGCTATTAAGGTGGTTTGCATAATCGCCCCATTGGAATTGATCGACAAAATATTTGCCTTGAAAACCAGATTGATATTATAGCCAAATCCTGCACTTTAATTGAAATAAAAATAGGAATTTCCCTGAAAGGGCTTCCTATCTATGTCACCATGTTTCCGCGTAAGGACGGATGTCCATTTCATGTGTCCAGCCATCGCGCTGTTGGTGATGCAACGTCCAATAGGCTTCGGCAATGCTGCCCGGGTTCATTAAGGTGTCTGGAGGCAGGTAGTCGGGGTTTTTGCCTGCCTTCCGCAACCGGTCGCGCACGAACTCGGTGTTGACACCCGCATCAATAATAAGATGTGCCACATGGATGTTTTTTGGTCCAAGCTCCCGGGCCATTGACTGTGCTAGCCCGCGCAGAGCGAATTTTCCTGAGGCAAAGGCGGCATATCCCAAGCTGCCTCGCACCGAAGCGGTGGCTCCGGTGAAAAAGATTGAACCTTTTTGCCGCCCCACCATGTATTTTGCGGCCTCGCGTCCAGACAGAAACGCCGCGTATGCGCACATTTCCCAGACCTTGCGAAAAACCCGCTCGGTTGTTTCTAGGACGGGAAAGCATACATTACCACCAACATTGAAGATACAAATTTCTATGGGGCCAATCTTACCTTCGACGAGGGCAAACATTTCGGACGCAGTCTCTTCCCTGCGGGCATCCCATGTGAAACCCTGCGCGCTGCCACCTGCTGTCTCGATTTCGGCGATCACCGGCGCAAGCTTTTTGGCGTGGCGACGGCCCATAACGATGTGAAATCCACCTTTAGCAAAACGCCTAGCAATTGCGGCACCAATATAGTCTCCGGCGCCGATGATCAAACAGATCGGTTTTGAGTTCATACCGTCATCCTACACTGACGCTGCCCTCTGAAAGGCCGGCCTAGCCTCCAGTCGATCCGCATAGGTTGAAAGGTTCGGTAGTTTAGAAAAATCGGCATCAAAGCGTCGCGCCATGATAATGGCGTGCCCTGTGATCGTGTCGGCAATTGTAAAATAGTCAGCAAGAAATTCTCGTTCTTTCATGTGTTTTTCGACTGCTGAGAGTGTACGGTTCAGAAGCTTGAGCGCGCGCATAGCAATCTCGTCATTACGGCGTTCGGGCGGCAATAGAATGGTTTCAACCACGTAATTGTTAATTGGTGGCATGATCATGCCCTCGGCGTAATGCAGCCATTGCAGGTAATTGGCAAAATTTGGAGCTTCAGGGCTGGGGGCCAAATTCGGTGCATACTTGGCGGCCAGATATTGCGCAATTGCGGTACTCTCGCTAATCGTGACATCAGAATCAACTAGTGTAGGCACTCGGCCATTGGGGTTTATAGCCATATAATCAGGCGCACGCATTTCCTTTTGGCCAAGTTGGAACTTTTCGAGTTCATACGGTAGGCCAATTTCTTCCAACAACCAAACAGTCCGTACAGCACGTGACTGAGGTGCAAAATAGACTTTCATAAGACTCCCCCTAAATTTTTGGTCAAGTGCGTTTCTTTCTCCAACACTTCAGTCTCAACCATATCGTTTTTCTTGTCTTAACAAAAGCTTTGGTTCGTCATCAGACTCACCTGTATGCTGCAACGGAATCTGCTTTGGTCTTTTAAGTTTGATCAACCGCTCTCAGGCTGCTGTTAGGCTGCCATCTCTTTTATCTTAATTGGGTGTTTCCCCTATGTAAGCTTGATCCGCTTGGAAATGCAGACCGCAAGCGGGTTTTGCGTTAGGCTCTCATTATGATGTGATGTTGGCACTTTGATATATATCGCGTTTTATGCTGACCTTTGTATTACAAGTCCGAGCGCCGCCCTCACCCCGAACCAATTTTTACCCTCACCCCGAACCAATTTTTAAAAGTGGAATCTCGAACAAAAATTTTGATAGGCTGTTGATTGCACTTTTCATTGAAGTCATTCCGGGGAGTCAATAAGTTGAATCATTTTTTAGTTCTGCTATGTGGCGTGGGATTTATCTTTATTTCGGGATTGGCTTTTATCGTTTTACGTGTTGCCGAAAAATATCCGCTTTCAAATAAAGCACAACGGATGCTGCACTTAGGTTTTTTCATATTTCTTGCAATATTATGTATTCTAATTTTTGACTGGTATAGCTCTGAATATATTAAAAGTTTGTCTGGAAATTGAGGGTTAAAAAAATGCTAAAAAATAAAGACACGGAATATGAAGGTTGGCGTGAGCCCAAAATAGCTATGTCTTTTCACCGTAATCGTCTAAAATATTATGGGATAGTTTGGTTAATAATAGTAACTTTTATTTTATTAAAAGATGGATAAAAAATGTCAGTTGCCACACTTTAATTTAACATTTGAGATAAAGTTTGTTGCTGCTTAACTCCGCATTATTTTACTTTCTACTTTCTACTTTCTACTTTCTACTTTTGTTATCTTTGATATGTATCCCATGATGGGTGTATCCAGGGCTTAGAATTTTCAGCTGGAAGTGGGTTTCGTTGTAAAATATGACCTGCACCTTTTTGACCGGCCATAATTGACCGTGCATTTAGGTTCCCATTGGTAATACATGGAAAAATTGAACTGTCCGCTACCCTAAGACGGTTAACACCAATAACACTACATTTTGGGGACAAGAATGTTTGATATTCTAATTAAAAAAGGAATGGTGTTTGATGGGACTGGTGCCCCTCCTGTCAAAGCAGATATTGGAATCAAAGGTGACTTAATAATTGCGGTTGGCGACCTTGATGATTCTAATGCAGTTGATGTGATTAACGCTTCAGGCCTCAGTGTTGCACCGGGCTTTATCGATGCTCACACTCATGATGATGCTTCGCTTATTATTCGGCCTGATATGGAGGCTAAGCTAAGTCAGGGTGTTACAACAGTGATCTGTGGCAATTGTGGCATCAGCGGCGCTCCATATAATTTAACATGTGAACCTTCTGGGTTGCTGAGACTGGTGTTCAAGTCAGAAGACTTTGTTGCCAAGGACTTTAAGTCTTATATGGCAAAAGTTGAAGAGGCAAAACCATCTGTAAATTCTGCTTTTTTTACGGGTCACACGACGCTCAGAATGAATGCAATGGGAAAAAATCTCAATCGAGCAGCAACCAAAAAAGAAATTGATGTTATGAAGGAGGAGCTCGAACTAGCGCTATGCCAAGGTTCGATTGGTCTATCTACTGGATTGTTTTATGAGCCAGCGAATGCTGCTCCAACAGCTGAGATTGTTGAGTTGGCAAAAGTTTTGGAGTCTTATGGCGGCATTTATGCAACGCACATGCGTGATGAGGCTGACTTTGTGGTGGAGAGCGTTGAGGAGGCTATAAAAATTGGTTCTGAAGCAAAGGTTCCGATAATAATTTCACATCACAAATGTCAAGGCCAACACAATCATGGAAAAAGCATTGTTACACTTGAAGCCATGGCCAAAGCCCGGAAAACGCAGTCAATTGCCGTAGACATCTATCCCTACGCTGCATCTTCCACTGTTCTCAACGAAGTTAGTGTTTTGCGCGCAGAAAAAACAATCGTGACTTGGTCTGACCCATACCCTGAAGTAAGTGGACGCGATCTCAAGTCTATCGCTGCGGAATTTGGTGTTTCAAAGTTAGACGCTATGAAAAAATTATTACCGGGCGGTGCCATTTATTTCATGATGGATGAGGGTGACATTGAGCGGATAATGACATCAAATAATGCAATGATAGGGTCCGACGGTTTGCCTGAAGACTCGCATCCACATCCAAGATTGTGGGGAACGTTTCCACGTGTTTTGGGTCATTATGCACGTGACAGGCAAGTGATGCCAATGCACGACGCCGTTAACCGGATGACAGGTTTATCCGCAAAAAATTTCCATCTCGCTGGAAGAGGAGTGCTTAAACCAGGGTTTTTTGCAGACGTAACCATATTTAATCATGACACAATCATCGACCTAGCAACCTTCGAAAGGCCAAAACAAAAATCTCTTGGTATCGAGCAGGTAATTGTCAACGGTAAGACCGCATGGATTGGTGGAAAATGTGTTGGCGCAGGCCAGGGCAGAGTTCTAAAGCGCCGTGTCGGTGAAAAGTAAGTAATTAACCCATCGTTATTGGTGAAACAATCTTTTTGCTTCGGTAAGGTCACGAATATCAGTTGACTATTGGCTATTTTCTGACGGCCAAATACGTTGCCCATTAAAGTGTTCGATTGCGAAATCTCTCGAAAATTCTGATGTTTGAGGTCTAAAAAGGTTTTTATTCGGACCAATGGGATGATGAGAGTTCGCGTCGTGTAGGATCCCGTGAAAATGGCTGCTGGTCACACTGATTAGCTTATATATTTTTGAGTCATCTAACTCAGGAATATTTGAGAGTGATGGTAGACTTTTTGCTGCCCACGCTCCAACCTCCTCATCATTGCCATCGGTACGGATAGAAAAAAAATCTAATTGTATACTCCGTGGCTCTTGCAAGCCTTCTGGTCCATTTACGCTCCACTCGAGGGCGAAGACATTTCCTTTAGATGAGAGACGTTTTCCCATCATTTCTTTAGTTAAATCATCTTGCGTGCCACGCAATTCAGAAGGACTTGGGTCAAGGAAGGTTCTAGTCGAAGTTCCCCCAAAAAGTACAAGATAAGACCTTCTATTTTCACTGTGGTCAAGAGCCCCAATCTGTCCCTGATAATGAACTGCCCATAAATAACCGGGCCGTCCTAATTTTTCTGGGATATGTATATTGTGAAACCAATTGAGATATTCGTGTTCTGAGCCACTTTTTAGGTCATATTGTAAAATCCAAATAGCTTGTGACATTATCGCTCGTTTCAATTAACAGGATTATGCGTACGATAGTCGAACCCTAACCAAATACCTAAAATATTGCGAAAAATAAATGGAGTAAAGTCTTACAGTCCAGAGCATAACGAGACTTGCTACCATACCCGAATAGTTCTCATGAAGGACATGCATTTAGATTTCATATTTTCTCAGTTTGGGAGATCTTATCATGATCAATAAAGTACATGGCGCGTTTATTTTATTATTGGTGGCAATCGCCCCAGCTAAACTAGCTGCTGAGACATTTGTTTACTCTGGCGGGTGTTTTTGGTGCACTGAGGCAGATAGTGAAAAACTCGAGGGTGTATCTGACGTGATCAGCGGATTCACTGGTGGTACAAGTGCAAACCCAGTTTACCGCGAAGGCAAGTGGGGTGATCACCGCGAGGCTGCACAAGTGATTTATGACCCTGCTCTAATCAGTTTTGAGGAGTTGGTCACCTATGTTTATGCAACCATTGATTATGAAGACCTTGATGGCCAATTCTGCGATCGGGGTCGGTCCTACTCGCCAGCGATATATTACAAAAGTGAAGCAGAAAAATTGGCCATCGAGAAGCTTGCCCCTGAATCATCAGTGGTGCCGATAGAGCCAGAAACAAAATTTTATCCCGTGCGCACCGAGCATCAAGGGTATTACAAGAAAAACCCAATGCGCTATAAATTCTACCGAAGCCGTTGTGGACGAGACCAGCGTATAAAGGAACTGGCTAAATAATTTTGTCCCTGATACGAGCTCTTAGTAAATTGGCTCAGTTCACTGTTTCAGGGTTTGAACTTCCTCAAAAGTTTTCTAACAAAGTCCACTAGATTTTTATTTGGCATTTTTTATTTTTTAGTCTGTCTTTCATTCTGGTTCATTGCATCAACATAATGTTGCAATACATCGGATAGGGCTAGATTATCACTGGCCGTTTCGCGTGTTCTGGCAGCAAGTGGGGTGCGATTGGCAAGTTGCATTATATCCCCTGCGCCTTTGTGAAAATGTGATGTTACGCCAAAGGCCTCATATGTGCTGGCAATTTCTGCCATTTCAAAAATCCAGCGATTTGCGTCTAGCGGAATACGCGGAACCATCTTTTTGATAGTGGTCAGAGTGTTTGGTTGGCTTTCGGAAAGTTCGCGAAATAATTCATCACGAAGACCGGTTAATTCAGCCATCACAGCGACTGCGGTGAAAAGTGAAAACGCCCCTTTGGTGCTGCTGGCATAAACCATTTTCATTGCTGACGCTCGACCGATTTCCGGTCCCAGATCCCGTACAATCATTCCTTGGCCATTGAGCTGGCGCACAAGGTTGGTTTCTGAACCACTTACATACAGTCGGGTCAATCCTGCCTCTTTTAATGGGTTTAGCCCAATAATGCCGCCGTCGACAAAATTTGTTGCTGAACCATCAAAGGCGGCTGCGACCTTTTTTGCGGTAGTGGGGGAGATGGCGTTGCAATCAACATAATCGGGGTAGGTATCGGTGGCTTTCATCGCTGCTGCAACATGAATAGCTTGTTCAACAGCGTATTCTGGTGGGAGTATAGACAAGATTAAATCTGCCTTTTTAACTAGCGCATTGAGATCGGGCATGATTTTAAGTCCCGCTTTTTTAGCCAAATTCCTTGTATGTTGACTTCTGCCATTGAGGCAACTGACGACCCGAAATCCGTTTTGCTGGAAAGCAATTGCACAGCCATGCCCCATATCTCCGGGCATTAGAATAGCGATAGTGTTTACTTGTTTTTGTTTTGTCATGGATCTGCACCTTAAAGTATCATTAGCAGATGACTGTTTTTTCACGGAGGCAAAACATCAACCCAATCGACTGAGAATTCATATCAATTTATTATCAATCAGGGCCTCTTTTCTACGAAAGGCAGCGAGGTCCGGTGCCCCAGTGAGAAACAGCGTTAGTGCCATTTGCCGTTGCAACTGATCAACCAGACCTGAGAGGCTGTCTGGTGATGGTGTCTTGTTATGTCTGAGGAGCTGAGCCAGCAATGGTCCGGCAAGTGATATCGTCTCGGCTCCAAGCCAGAAAGCTCGCATAGCATCCAATCCATGCCGTACCCCACCCGACGCAATAATATGTTGGTCTGGAAATGACCCACGCATAGAAAGTAGACACTCAAGTGTTGGGATGCCCCAATCCAAAAACGGGATAAAAAGATTGGTGTCATAACGACGGCGTGCAGCCTCAATTCTTGCCCAATTTGTACCGCCAAACCCTGCAACATCAACAGCCATCACACCGCAATCAAACAGCTCTTTGGCAACTTGAACAGAAATGCCTGCACCAACCTCTTTAACAATTACCGGCGCCGTATCAGTTCTAACAAGGTTAGCAATGGCGTCCCGCACACCACGCCAGTCGCTCTCGCCTTCAGGTTGAACGGCCTCTTGAAGTGGATTCAGGTGAATTGCAATTGCATCAGCTTGCAAATCATCAATCGCAGCTTTGGCAAGATCAAGGCCGGTAGATTGGGCCAATTGAATGCCGCCAAGGTTGCCAATAATCGGAATATCGGGTGCAAGGTCTCGCAGATAAGCTGCGCTTTGCCCATTTTCTAGAGCCGCGCGCTGCGACCCAACGGCGAAGGCAATTTTTTTTTCCTGTGCCACGGTGGCAAGCGCCCTGTTAATTGCTTCGGCGCGCGCGGTTCCGCCGGTCATAGCGCCAATCATCATTGGTGCGCTAAGGTGCCGGCTACAAAATGACGTGGTAAGATCAATCGTTGCAATGTCAAGTTCTGGCAGGGCACAATGTCTAAAACTCATACGATCAAATGAATTTTTACCTTCAGAATTTGTTTCAGGATCAAGCGCTAAGTCAATATGTGCATCTTTCCGTGATGAAGCTCGAATTGATTTAGTTGTCATTCTAAACGGTCCTTTTTTTCAGTTCGAAAAAACCCGTCAACAAGTATCATATGTGGCACGGTTAACGCCGCAAGGCCAATGAAAATAATTTGTATAAGTTCGGCTTCTAATGTGCTCTCATTCAGCCACAAAAATGCTACCGCGCCAAAAAGCCAACTGGCAATGGTGTAGCCCGCGGCTTGCATTATGAGGCGCTTTGGCGCCGCTGTAGCTTTCAATATATGCCAAATCCTTCGCATATGCCTGCTAGTGTGGATGATACAGAAATATAATGCAAAGCCAACAAGCGGTGGTAAAGCTGCCAAAAGAGTGGTGATGATTATTATCTCTATAAACCTTCCTCGTAGAGTTGGGTTATGTAATGCAAGCACCGCATAAAGAACGCCAAGGCATAGCAATATTGGGGCTGCAAGCTGGCCTAACCGCATAGCTAGGTCCGGTGCACCGAAGGTTAAAATAGAAAATAACGACGCCACCTCATCTGGATGAAAATAGATAATGCCGAAGACAGGAACCCCACCATGGATGACAATTTGCACAAAAAATGGCAAGCCAAACTTGGCGCTGGCATCGCCCCAGCCGAAATGGATGACGGATATAATCAAAAACAGCACCAGCATTTCACCCGGTAAGGCAGTCCATAAGGCAATGATTGTTGCTGATGTAAGGCCGTAATAAATAATGAATTTCGTTGCAGTGTAAGCGGATTTTCCAGCGCCGAGGTGAGCCGCAATGGCCCCATCAAACGCTCCATGTGGCAGACCTATCAAAATCACAAATAGCAGCGCGCAAAGATTGATAATATCAAGGGTAATGAATTGCTCTATCATTTGTTTTGCCCCAGATTTTGGTCTGTGGTGATTTGGTCGTCTCGATATTTTTTCCTGATTTGCGGTACCAAAGAGAGTAAAAAAGGCCATTTCGGCATCGCAAAAATAACTTTCAACCATATTTTCATGCTTGCTTCCCCACTTAAAAAACAAGCGAATTCATCACCGTTTAGATAACGGGCTAATGACGTGAAAATAGCCGGGGCCAGAGACGGTTTATGCCGAATAACATCTAGAAAAATTTGGTCCATCATAAGTTCAAAACGGCTGTGGGGCTTTTTTACTTGAAGCGGCTTTCCGGGCTTTGCACCGCGTAAAATCTGATCAATTTGTTTTTGGATGAAAGTAAAAGCGTATCCACTGGACGGTCGGATGGCGCCTCCATTTGCTCCGATTCCAGTTCGATCTGGATCGCGTTGTTTTAAATTCGCCATAGGAATCACGCCCCGCTCACGTCGCTTTACAATGTAATCTGTGCATTCAAGATGGTTAGCGAGATAATGCTTTATGGCTGTGTCGTAAAAATCTTCGGGCACCAATGATGGAGAAAATAATGTGGATTCAACAAGTGCACGCCGCTGGGTAAAAGGAAGGTAGTAGATAAAATGAACACCACGGCTTTGGTCACATCTGAAGTCCATTAAAATGGCTGTATCAGGGTTAAACACATCGCGATTACTTGTGATTTCATAACCTAAAAAATGTTGCAACAAAGCCCCTGGAGGGGATTTAGGTGGCCGACTATCAAGGATTTGTTCAGGATTTAGATGATCCAGGTTATGTACAACGCTAACCCCAGCATCTTTAGCCCGTTGATGGCAGTGAGACAGCCACTCATGCCGGCTGAGGGCGCAATAGGGATGGGTTTTAGATGATAAGTCTAGCAGTAGGTCCGGACTGATAATGCGCCAATTATGCCATGTTTTCTGGGTAACGCTTGTTACATGGTCCAACCACGGCATTGCCCAGAACCCCCAAATATGATCGTCTGACAAATGGGTTTCTGGGTCGACAATGGTAAACTGATGCGACGAGAACGCATCACTTCTAGCGGCGAGCGATAGAGCAGCGCAGCCTGCTCCAAGAACGGCAATAGGCATTTTAGCCTGCCCACTGTTTATTCTATTATCTGACGCCTTACCTGACATGGGGAAGCCCCTTAATAGGTTGATGAAGCGCAGCATTATGCTGGGCATAAGAATGCCCACGCTGGACCAAACTTCCGAGTGCTTTTATACTACAAATTATCTTTGTAAACCGGCTAGTGACCTCGCGCCCACGATGCCAACCATGCTGTTTAAGGCGCAGCTGAACGCCAATCTGGCGGTATACGTGTGCCGCAATAGCAATCGAGATATGGGCGCGAAGCGGCAGATATGAAAATCCCTCCATGCCACTTTTGTAATAATCATCAGCAAGGTTTAGCAGTTTTTTTACGGCGGTGGTGACGGCGACGGCTTCGTTGGCTAATGGGGTTTTGGCGAGGGCAACAATTCGCGACGGTTGCAGATCACCAACCCAGCTTTCAGGGAGGTAGCGGCGGCCCATTTCAGCATCTTCTAGGACATCACGAGCAATATTGGTTAGCTGCATAGCGATACCCAGATCCATCGCATGATCCAGCGCGTTTTTATGGTGGCAGTTCAGGATATCACACATGAGAATACCAACTGTGCCGGCAACACGATAGGCGTATACAAGCAATTCCGCTTCAGTTTTGATTCGTACTGGTTTTTGATCGCTTAACAGACCATCAATCAATGCTACTACCACATCAGGCGAGCAGCGATGTTTTTGGAGAAAAGGCTTGAAGACAACCATCAGCGGATCAAGAGGTTCACCAATGGTTTCAAACTCTCGACGGATGGACCGAAGCCGGTGATATCCATTTTCAATGTCTCCATCAGCCATATCATCAAGGACGCGGCACAATTGATAAAGACGAGCGGCATCGGCACCCATTTTTTGGCCAAGAAAACGCTTGGCCCAATTAAAGCTCTTACCATACACAGCAAGTGTCTTATCAGGTGTAAATGTTTCGCTGGGGGCTGCGGTCATCATTTTTACCAATTCTTCACCACGCCAATGCATGATTATAGCGCATCAACCCTTGCCTTGGCGATGGCTTGTTTTTTTTCATCTTCATCAACTAGACTTTCCACCACTTTTGCTGAACATAGAACGCCGGGTATACCTGCGCCTGGGTGCGCGCCGGCCGCTGCAAAATATAAATTGGGGATATGTGGATCACGATTGTGAAAACGAAACCACGCCGACTGCATGAAAATAGGCGCAATTGAAAATCCAGCTCCATACATAGACCTGTAGTCATTCTTGAAATCTTCGGGTGTCATGTAGAATGGGTCTGAAATGACTTTATCCAGATCAGGCAGAATCGTGTCAGCAAGTGCCTTGATAATCCGATCCTGCAATTTAGGACCGCTTTCATTCCAGTCGATTGACGCGCGCAAGTTTGGCACGGGACACAAAACATAAAAGCTATCACACCCGTTAGGGGCAAAACTTTCATCAGTGGCCGTTGGTCGGTGTAAATATAACGAGAAATCATCAGCAAGGATTTTTCGATTAAAAATATCGGCCAGTAACTCCTTGTAACGTGGCCCCATCCAGATGGTATGATGGGCAATATTGTCGTAGCGTTTTTTTGTGCCAAAAAACAACACGAAAAGGCCCATCGAGTATTTAGTCAATTTGTCTGGCATCAAGCGTTTTCCTTTTGCGTGCTTGGCGGGCATCATTTGCCGGTACACCGTCGGTGGGTCTCCATTACAAATAACACGATCAGCCGGGTAATATTTGCCGTTGCTTGCGGTCGCGCCAACCGCTTTGCCATCCTTTATATTAATGCTGGTAATATCGGTATCCAAAACCACTTTGACCCCAACGCGTCGCAATAAGGCATTCAAGGCTGACACTAGCTGGCCCGTGCCCCCCATTGCAAAAAAAACACCCCAACGCCGTTCAAGGTAATGAATAAGTGCATAAATCGATGTAGTACTGAATGGATTGCCGCCAACCAACAATGGATGGATAGAAAAGGCCTGCCGCAAAAGTGGGTGCTTGATATATTTATTAACAATGCCAGCAACAGAGTAATAGCTTTGTAGCCGCAACAGGCTTGGAATTTGGGCAAGCATGGTAGTGAATTTTGAAAAAGGCTTGTCAGCTAACTTTTCAAAGCCGATTTCAAAAATAGCTTTAGAGGTGCGAAGTAGCTTGGCATAGCCAGCGACATCATCAGGCGAAAAGCGCCTTATTTCAGCGTTGGTATCTTCAACCGACGGGCGATAATCAAATTGCTCACCAGTATGAAAATAGAATCGGTACCAAGGATCCAGAGAACGAAATTCGACATGATCTTCTCGTTTTTCTCCAAAAAGGCCAAATAATTCATCAAATAAAAAAGGTGCGGTAATAACGGTCGGGCCAGCGTCATGGCGAAAGCCGCCACGCTCAAATACCTGAGCCCGACCACCAATTGCTGATAGCCGGTCAAGTAGCGTCACATCATACCCACGGGCGCGCATGCGCAAAGCGACGGCAATACCTCCAAATCCAGCGCCAATCACAATCACCTTGCCTCCTGCTTTTAGCAAGGTATTAGGCTCCATTCTTCAAAAAGGAAATTTTTAAAGATCATAAATGGCGCTCTAGGAGGCAGAGTTGGTGCAGGCTGCAGTACATGCCTCTTTAATCAGCTTTTGAACTGGTGTTGTTACATCAGAAAGCTCAACAGACAGGCGTTCAGCCTTCTGCTCTGCTCGGTCTAATGTTGCAAACATTCGATCAGCGGCCTCCTCAATTGCAACTGAATGTAATACACGGTCACGCCATGCGGCTAAATCTTTTATGTCGCCACTTTTGTACCATTGCTCAAAAATAACACGTTCATCAGCATCTAGTTTGTCAACAAATGAGAGCGTTACGGCGTTTGGAGCACGACGAGCGAGGTCACCAGCAACCAATTTAGCGCCATCATTACCATTAAAATTAGCGATGTCATTACCAATTTGGTAGGCCTCACCCAGATCACGGAAATATGCAAAAACTGTCTGTTCGGCGTGTTGATCCCCAGCCATTACCGCAATACCTTGAAGAGGCGCAGTTAAAAGTGGTGCAGTTTTATCAGCGGCTATGGTCAGGTAAGCATCCCAACTAAGATTACCATCCCACTCCAATTCCATGGCTTCACCAGCGGTTGTTCGGGACATATGTTGGGCTAGAATCCGCATTAGCCTCGGAGTGTTCGAAATTTCCGCAGCTTCGGCGGCAAATTCAAAAGATAGTGCAATCAGCCAATCACCAAGTGTCAGTGCAACATTGCGACCAAATTTTGCCCAAACGGCTTGATTACCACGGCGTTGTTTATCACCATCACAGATATCATCATGTACCAATGATGCATTGTGCAGCACCTCAACAGCCGCGGCCCATCTGATTGCCGCTGTTTGGTTCACTTGCAGAGCGTCCGCACCATGCATCGTCATCTTCGCACGAAGCATCTTTCCAGGTTTGCTGAAATGGTGCGCTGCGGCCTTGCCCAACGGCTTGTCATGAGTTGGCAGGCGGCTAACAATTAAATTTTGAACGTTATTTTTATCGGAAGGGTAAATGGGCGAAGAAATTAGGGATTTTTGATAGGAAAGGTTTCGCAATGTTGACAATTCATTCATTGGATGCCTCTACCTTTATATCTGATAGCGGGGAAGGGGGCCGGATTTCCAGCCGCCCCTCATATTTTTTTATTTGCTGGCTGAAGTCGCAGCGTTTGCTGCAGCCCAGATAATGCCAACGAAGGCGATCTTGTTTACAACGTCTGCAACGTTATAGATCACGTTCAAAGTCACAGCGTCGACAGACCCATTCAGGTAGCCCAAGAAGTAACCGAGTGGATAGATCGCCCATCCTACAGTTACGATCAAACGCATAGTGCCAAAGGCTGACTGAACCCCTGCTGGAGCTGACTCTGCGGAAACTCTGCCAGCTTCACCGGCAAAGATTTCATATAGAATGTAACCCCATCCTAACATGCCCACGATGAATGCTGGCCACGCAGGCGCCAAACCTGCTTCGCCCATGTAGCCTGCGACTAGCATCACCAGAGAACCAATCATCAAGCGCCAGAAAACGCCTGAGCTAACGACCGTGACAGCCGCAAGAATGAAGTAGAATTCGACCATTTGAAGCGGAACAGTTATCAGCCAATCTACATACCGATAGACGGTCGGGCTAGCACCGGTGGATGCCCAGACATCCCTCATGTAGAAGTAGTGAACAGCTGCAACCAGAGTGACAAGGGCGCCAACGGTAAGCGACGTCCTCCATTTGCCACCCATCCGTCCGGCTTCCATTAGGAAGAAAACGGTAGCGGCAACCATGGCCATTGAAATAGTCCAGAAAGATATGCCCACATAGTCATTAGATTGGAGCATAGTTGTGGCAGCATTTGCGCTTACTGGTAATAATGTCAGCGCCGCTGTTGCCAAAGAAGCTTTAACGCCTCTCGCAGTTAGAAAACTCATTAGAGTACCTCCGTTAACGTATTACTCAACTCCCCATCACAAACGGACCACCACTGTGGCATAATGCCGCTTGCACGTTGCGATTAGTGATTTTTTCTCTTCCTAAATCAAGATGAAAAAGCTGCACGAAAGGAGATGTCAGGAAATATACATTTTTTTCAATTGATTAAGGTAGATCAAAATTATTTTGCGATTTTAGCAAAAATGATGATTTTATCACCTAGCATTGTTGATTTTAATAATAAGAATGAAAGTCTCGCTTGAGTTGTTGAAGCCACAGTCGGAATTACCGTAAGTTGAAGTTATTGAAGTGGGCTTTGACTGCTTATTATTAACGTTGAGAGTGTCCTTATTTTCGGCTTATTTGGAACCATTTGGGCACGCGTTTCTATATTGTGATTCTGGCAAGTAGGGAAAATTATCGAGCGCTGCATTGTCGGAGTCAAAGACTTCAACAAGAAGTGGGTGGCACGTAGCACTATCAGATGAATGTTCAGATGAACAATCGCCACCCGGACATGCAGATAGACCGCAAAGTAAATCCGTTTCAGCAAAGAATTCGATAAAATCGCCCGGCCGAACTGGACTTGCTTTCATGAAATATTGGTGTGTGTCTTTTGTAAAGCCGGTGCACATAAAAACATTCAATACATCATGAACCAAAGGCTCGGCCTTTGCATAATCAAGCTGACAATGTGCGGAAAGTGCGCGGGTCAAATTCGAATGACAGCAATGATGATAGTCGATACCACTCAGAAGCTTCGCGGTGTAAGGGTCACATCGAGTTCCAATAACATCATGTACCGACCCGCCATCATCGTCCCATCCATACCAGTCGAGGGTGTCATGACTGATTGTCGCTAGGGGGCGCATAGAGGGAAAGCTGGACCACATGCGATCGCCTGTGGATAGGTGCGTTCCGTGTATTGCTCGTGTCTTTCCTGCGTAAAAATGTTCTGCAAGGTTGGTCTTTGACCAGATGTTTAAATCGCCGACTTGGGGGCCATCGATACTGTTAATCCTAAAAAAATGGCCTTTTTGAACATTAAAACAGCGAGCATCACGTGGCGGAACAATGATTTCGCTAATTTTGGTAAGGTTGGTTCTCGCACGCTCTAAATTAGCCATATCGGGATGGGGCAACCCATAGGTGGGGTAACATATGACAGCCGGAGCCGCTCGTCGCGACGCAGCATCTGCCGGAATATTCGATACATTTTGCTTTTTCATCAAAATCACCCCGCGTTGGTTCGTATGTTTGGCTTACCAACATTCAAAAAGAATAGCAAAGCTGAAACATGCTGATTTATTTGTGTTGGGAATTGTTGGTTGAGACTATTAAGGTCAGGACCTGGCCATCTGGTGGGATAACGGGATTGGCTTTTGTCATTTGTGATCTCTATTCAACACCAGACCCTGTCCAGCTTTTTACAGACGGTAAATTGATATCAAGAAGATTCAACGCACGGCCAACACTTTGGTCAATTACATCGTCCAGTGTTTGCGGCCGGGTGTAAAAACCGGGAACGGGTGGCATGATAATGGCACCGCTTTGCGTAGCTTGATCCATTAGCCGAATATGCCCTGCATGAAATGGTGTTTCGCGCAACATCAGCACAACCGGCCGACGTTCTTTCATGCAAACATCGGCTGATCGCGCAATTAGTTCGGCATTAAAAGAGTTGGCGATTGCGCTCAACGTTTTTATCGAACAGGGGGCGACAATCATGCCACTGGTCCGAAAGGACCCTGATGAAATCGCTGCACCAATATCCTTATGGTTATACAGGTGATCGGCAAGCGCTTTGATTTGTTCTGGGGTATAATCCACTTCGGCCATTGCTGTGCGGTATGCGGACGGTGTGACAATCACATGTGTTTCAACATCTTCAATCTGGCGCAGGTGTTCCAGCGCACGGATCCCATAGACCACGCCAGAAGCACCAGTTATTGCCACAATTAATCGTCGCATCACTCTCTCTATCTCTTTCATTACCAAACGATAAGCATTAGTTACAGTGATCCGTCGCTCGGATATTTTTACAATTACTTCTCATTAAGCATAATTTTCTCAAAGTTACTGAAAAAACTTTTTGACAGTTTTTTTGCAGTACTTTCAATCAACCTAGCTCCCAATTGAGCAATTTTTCCGCCAGTTTCGGCACTGGCCTTGTAACGCAAAGTGGTCTCATTGCCCTCATCAATGAGTTCAACATCAGCGCCACCTTTCGCAAAACCTGCGAGGCCACCGTCACCAGCCCCCGCCAGCGACAAACTCCCTGGGGCGGCACTCAGATCCAAGGTCACATTGCCAGAAAATTTTGCCTTCACTGGACCAATTTTCAAAATAACCTTCGCTGCATAATCGGTATCACTTGTTTTTTCCAATTCTTGACAGCCCGGAATGCAACGTCTGAGAACCTCTGGATCGATTAGATTAGCATAAACTGTCTCAATTCTGCCTGGAATGCTGAGTTCATCCGCTATATTCATCGTTACTCCTTGGTTTACGAATTTTATTTCTGGCGGTTCGAATAACAACCCCAGCCGCTTATTTACCTCTAAGAATATACTTGTAGGGCTCTCAAGCAACTGAAAAGAATTTATGTTTTGTTAGGTAAACTAGAACATTCCTATTAAGAAATAATATAGAAGAAGTTCAAGAATAGCATTTTTATTTACAGGCTAATTCGCTTCAAATTCTTTTTTCAGCGCAGTAAAAAACTGACGGACAAGATGTTTAGCGACACCCATTAAAACTCGCTGTCCAACACCTGCCACAAGGCCGCTAACCTCGCCATCTGCTTCATAGGTGATTCGCGCGGTATCATCTTCATTCGCGGTGATCGTAACGCGGGCCGTGCCCTTGCCGATGCCCAGGGTTCCATTTCCTGATACATTGATAAGGCAACTGTTTGGTGGGTTCATCTCTGAAAGTTTCACGCTGCCCTCAAAATTACCGCCAACGGCTGCAACCTTTAATTCAAGCGTAATGGTATATTCCCCGGGAGCTAGCTCATCCATGCTGATACAGCCGGGAATAGACCGCTGCAATACAGCGGGATCAATCACCGACTCCCATAGCCGACTGGGGTTTGTTTGGATGGATTCTGTGCCAGTTAAATTTAGGTTCATGAAGAATTGCTTTTTCTGATAGCTGAACAGTTAAAGGTCAAAAAGTGCCTTTGCGACATTGGTCTCAAGCATAGAGCGCTCAGTTGTATTCAACTGAACGTGATCAAGTATATTGCGTGGCACAGGATCACCGATTGGAAATGGCATATCCGAGCCAAGCATGATCCTGTTAACACCAACCTTTTTTATCAACAACGCCAGCGCAGATGGATCGTGTAACAAAGTATCATAATAAAGCAGCGATAGTGCCTTTGATGGATCAGCAAGTTGGTGTTTGTGCAATTCATAGTTGCGCATCATCCGGCCAATCACAAATGGCAATGCTGACCCTCCGATACCAATAACGATTTTTGCATTGTGGTAAGTTTCAACGTGACCTGAATAAATGATTCTTGAAATGGCGATTAAAGTGTCGGTAATGCGGCCAACTGCGTTATTCATGCCAAAATCGTTCACTCGCTCATCACCAGAATCAAAGACTGGATGAATAAACAGAATTGAGCCGTTCCGATGCGCTGACTCCCAAAATGGCTGTAGATCTGGATCATCCAGCGTTCCGCCCTTGCCCTTTGGCTGCGTTCCTATCATCGCTCCCTTAAACCCACTAGAATGCGCAGAATCCAAGACTTTTGCAGCCGCTTTTCCATTTTGCATTGGCAAACTTGCAAGCGGTAAAAAGCGAGGGTTTTCAGCACAAAATTCTTTTAAGTGATGGTTGATTAATTTTGACCAGCGTTGTCCCTCATCAGCCGGTATTTCATAGCCAAACATGTCAAGCCAGCCGCCAATGACTTGCATATCAATTCCGTTTGTGTTCATCCAGTCTAGCCGGCCATCAGTGTCGGACAGCAGTTTACTCACTGGACGCGTTGACTTATGGCCGGCAAAGGAGAAGCCAAAACTATTATCTTCGCCTTTTATCAACTCAATTGATGGGAACTGCGAATTCATATCGCGGATAGCGTCAAGAAGACGTGGTGGGACAAAATGCGCGTGGCTGTCTATAATCATATTACCGGTTGTTTCCTAATTCATGGGGAACAAAACTATGCTGACTTGTTGGCAATTGCATCACTAATTGCGCTCATTCGGATTGGCAGTTTTTCGAAACGTATATCTAACGCAGAAACAGCGTCATTGATTGCACTCGATATTGCGGCTGGGGATCCCAGGTATCCACTTTCGCCAGATCCTTTTTGCCCAAAAACCGTATGTGGCGAAGGGGTACAATGTTTGACGATCTGAATTGGTGGTACTTCGTGTGATGATGGCATCAGATAATCAAGAAAGCTTTGTGTCATTAACTGGCCGTTAGGATCATAGGCGAACTCCTCGAGTAATGCAGCGCCAATTCCATGGGCAATACCGCCATAAGTCATGCCGCTGACGATTGCAGGATTGATAACAGTTCCGCAATCATGCCCAACGGTATAAGAATGAATTTCTGGCCGACCAATTACTGGATCAAAAGCCAGCAAAACCAGATGAAACTCAAATGAATAGCATGGATACATGTGTACCTTTCCATCCACTGGTAGCGCATTTCCCGTTGGCACTTGCATGATGTCGAACGCCGCCAGACCTGGATCCATGCCTTCCGGCAAATTATGGAACTGTCGATGAGCAAGCTCAACTGCATCCTGCCATGTATGCTTCCGTCCATCGGGTGCTAAAACGTTCCCTCCGGCATAGGTTAGTTTTTCTGCGTCAATGCCAAGGCTATGCGCCGCGATCTTAATCAATTTTGCTTTTAATTTTTCTGCGCTCCGCGCTGCCGCCCCACCGAGCATAATTGCCATCCGACTGCCGACAGGCGAGTTTCCAGGCAGACTTTCTAATGAGTTCGGTCGGGTAATACGGATGCTAGACGGGTCAATTTCTAAGACCTCGCCAAGTACAGTTGATACCAGTGTTTCATGTCCCTGTCCCGATGAGGTAGTATGAATTCGTGCAGTCAAATGTCCAAGTCCATCAATATTTATTTGACAGGACTCCATCCAAGTTGAAGTTTTGTTCGACTCATTAAGTAAGGGCTCAAACGAGGAGTTTCCTCCACTTGGCTCGAGGCAAGCCGCAATGCCAATGCCTGCCATCATGCCTTCGTCACGTAGATGGTTTCTATTGGCAAGAAGTGTCGGATATTCCGCAGCGGTCAGTACTTTCTCAATCACTGCGTGATAGTCACCACTGTCGTATGTGCTTCCGCTCGGAATCAAATAGGGGAATTGGTCACTTCGGATCAAATTACGCTGACGTAGAGCAAGGCGATCCATTTTTAAAAAGGAAGCAACTCGATCCATTGCTGTTTCGATTGCGTAATTCGTTGGTGCCTGGCCGAATCCACGAACTGCTTCTTGGACAGTTTTGTTGGAGGTGACTGAAATTGCATGATAGGAAACCGAATTGATCTGATAGGGTCCAACAATCGCACTGATTGGCTTGCCAAGCTGGAATGGTGCACGTCCGGCATAAGCGCCTGCATTATCGAGTGCTCGCATTTTCATTGATCGCACACTCCCATCAGAATCGAACGCGACCTCTACATTAAATTTCCGTTCTGGTCCATGAGCATCACCGGCTCGCATATTTTCTAACCGATCCTCAATGAAGCGAATAGGCCGTCCAAGCTTGCGCGCGATGTAGCCAATCAAAGTTGCATGTTTTATGCCGCGTTTAACTCCATAACTACCGCCAACATCGACATCGTAATGAACTCGCACAGCATTGCCGGGAAGGTTCAGGCAGCGCGCAATTTGGTCTGAGTATTTTGGCATTTGAACCGATGCCCACACGTCGAGGATATTATCCCATCCATTCCATTCAGCGACAACACCAAAGGTCTCAATCGGGACTGTGGAATTACGTCCCCATATTACACTAAATGACAGGTTATGCTCGGCATTGACAAAATCCTCACCAACCGTTCCCCAAACAAATTTCCGATCGAGAAGTATATTGCTGCCATGCTTCGGATGCACTGGTGGGCTGGAAGGCAGAAGTGCTTCTTCTGCATCCAAAACAAATGGTTGGGGAGTAGCGTCGATGATAATTTTTTCAAGTGCATCCTCCGCAATCGCGCGGGTTTCAGCCACTACCGCGCAGACCCATTCACCAGCGTACCTTACACGGTTGACCGCGAGCGGAAAGCGTTGAACCTTCGGTGTGTCAAGACCGTTCATTAATGGTTGAATGGCAGCTCCAATTTCAGCACCAGTAATTACGTCAATGACGCCGTCCATCATCATTGCTTCCGATATGTCGATATTGTTGATAATAGCAGCTGGGTAGTGCGATGACAGAGGTGCTACGTGCAACATGTCGGGTCGGTCTATGTCTGCAACAAAGTTACCACGGCCAGCAACAAAGCGCCGATTCTCTGTTGGGTGGCGCGGTTGAGAGATGAACTTGTATTTTTTTGCGGCCATTTTTTACCTCAGCCCCGCGTCTGGTCGGAATTTTGGCCTGGCTTGCTTTTATAATTGCGGTTCGCAAGACGATCTGCTGCCAACATCACTGCTTCGACAATCTGCACATAGCCAGTGCAACGGCAAATGTTGCCTGAAATGGCCTCGCGTACATCACCCTCGGTTGGATTCGGCGTGTCAGCAAGTAACGCCTCGGCCGCGAGCACCATTCCCGGTGTGCAATAACCGCATTGAAGGCCGTGCGCCTCGCAAAAGGCGTCTTGCACAATGCTGAGTTCGCCAGAACGCCCGAGATCGCCGCCAACACCCTCTATGCTGATTACTTCTTGTTCATCAGCCTGCACTGCAAGAACAAGGCATGATCGGATCGCATTGCCTTCAACTAAAACGGTGCATGCACCGCAAACACCATGCTCACATCCAGCGTGGGTGCCCTTAAGGCCAGCAACATCCCTGATGAAGTCCAGGAGTGTAAGGCGCGGTTCTACTTCAGCTGTAACTGTCTTGTCATTAACCTCTATCGAAACTCGGATCATTTCGCTGGAGCCTCTCTGACTTCATCACGCGCGGTCTGCAGAGCTTTGACTGCCAAATGCGCGGCAACTCGTTTACGATATTCCGCACTGGCATGGAGATCGTCAACGGTCTCAATTTCAGTTATTGCGGTCTCAACCGTCGCAACGATCGACTCATCGTTTAGGTCTGTTTTCAATAAGTGATCAACATCAAGTCGCTCAGGAAAATCTCCAATAGATCCCACGCCAACACGGATGGTTTTTGCTGCTCCCTTTGAGTCAAAATTAATTTGAGCCGCCGCGGATGCAAGCGCATAATCGCTTCTGCGCGGCGCCACCTCGTAAAAGCCGGTGCCACAAATTTTTGAGGTCTTTGGGAAACCAACTTTTACCAAACAGCCATCAGGCGGAGCAACAGTAAGCATTGGGCCAATGAAGAATTCAGTTGCATCGAACATATGGTCATCGCAACCAACTCGGTATGTAATTTCCGCTCCCAGTGTGACAGCAACAAGAGCAATTTCAGCAGACGGATCTGCATGGGCGATCGAGCCGCCAACAGTGCCACGTGCCCGCGTCGGCGGATGACCAACATGGTGAAGCGCTTTTGAAAGAAGTGGAATATATTCTCGTATCATTATGGCGTTCTTCGCGACGGCCTGTCTTACCATAGCGCCAATTTCAATATGAGTGTCCGTCGCCACAATTTCACTTAAGTCTTTAATGTGGGCAATATCAATCAGAAGGGACGGTCTCGAAAGGCGCATCGATAACATTGGTATCAATGACTGGCCACCAGCTAAAATGCGTGCGTTACTATTGCTGGCAAGGAGTTCACACGCCTCATCAATCGTCCTCGGTCGTTCATAATCAAAATTTACAGGTTTCATTACGAACTACCTGTGTTAGCCATAAAAAATTCTGGGGTCTTTAAAGCAATCATATTTACAGCCATTAATTTAGAAAATTGAATTGATGTGTTATTCAGTCGCCATTGCGAAGAGGTATCCCTTTGCCCTCACCACTTGATGTTACTCCATCTATAAGAACAAACATAATAGTGCAAGGTTCAGTCCCTCGGTTTGCCCATGCGTGATTTGTTCCGCGCTGAATAACAACATCACCGGCTTTTAATAAAACATCATTCTTCTCATTATCCATCAACATCCAAATTTCTCCGTTTAAGACGATGCCGTAATCTACTGAGTCTGTCCGATGCATCCATGGGTGTCTACCCCCCCGGACAACATTATCACCGGCGCCCATTTCCGCAAAGGCAGCAGCCCCATCCTCACTCGATAATTGCGCCATTACTTCTGGATCCTCAGGCATGAATTCAACACAGCGGAATACTGAACCCCGTGCCGGTGGTTTAAGAGTTAGGGGACCCAGGCAGGTTTCAGTTGGTCCGTCATATTCAGCTGGTGTTTGATCTGTTATCCAGAAGTTTGTGAGTCTTACGCCTGGTCGGTTTGGTCGTTCCAAGGTGTGAGTGGCAACCTGATCACTCTCAATGATTGCAGCGCCATTTTTGTCATGGCCAGTCACAACACGGCGGTAGGATCTGTGCATGGTCTGCTCCCTGTCTTGCTAATCAAATTTGCTATTGTTGATTTATGAGTTTATTGAAAACCTTAATCCGTTGTTTACCAAAATTTTAAATCTCAAGAAGGGTGTGCTTCAATATCAAAAAGATAACTTCATGTTATATCTGGCAATTTGAATTTTCGTGCAGGTTGTCAGATTGCTGTAAATGTTAACTTACAATTCAGACAAAGCCAGTTCTCTGGATACAGACCAAAAAGAAAGGTTACATCATGGTATCCTTGAGAGAATAAATACTATGTTTGATCTTCCGGGCCAAAACAAAATTACCCATCTCTCAGAGTGACACTCTTGGATTTAGACCCTAACATCAAAAAGTTTTTAGATTTATTTACATCATATTTTTGGCAGGTGGAAAGTGAGTATAAACATAGCTGATAACAAAGAGATTTTAAAATCTAGTTTGTGGAATTTTGCGGTTTCCATTTATCAAAAAAACGGCGTATCAGCTGCTTGTTTGTTTTTGCAAGAATCTTGTGATGTTGATGTCCCTTTGCTTTTTTGTGCTGGTTTTTTGGTGGTTAACGGTAAATGTTTTGATCCCGCAATACTCAGCGCTCTGCAAAAGCAGACAAGTCCTTGGCAACGTGATGTTGTTCAGTCCTTACGAATGGTTCGCCAAAAATTAAAATCGGGGTCCTATCCGGTACAGATGGATAAAGGGGAAGCACTACGTCTGAGTGTTAAAGCAGCTGAGCTATCTGCTGAAAAGATCCAATTGAATATGATGGAGGACGCTACGGCGCAAGTGCCCCCAAGCGATATCCCACCCAACCTCTCTAACCTGACAGCTGTTTTAACAATGGTAGTTAATGCTCAAAGTAAAACAGCTTTGAAGCCAGAACATATGAAAAATATTCAACTTATTGCCAATGCAATTCTTGACCGAAAGGCTGAGAGAGCTTAGCGCCATTCAATCTGCGATGCTAATGTCTCTAAGGTTTGCGGGTACAGTCCACTGTTAGTTATGGGACGCCATCAAATATGATAAGCAATGAATCAAGATTTGAATGGTTTGCCGCTGTCTGGATCAAGCTTGGTTTCAGGTTTTAAGCCCACGACGGACAGTGATTTAGAAATACGACCATTTTCTAAATAGTCTCCAGTTGCAGCACGGTGACCAGCTTCATCCCAGATTTTGTGCCAAGCACCGAGAGAATAACCATGCCAAGGCATCTGTACATTCAGTTTTGGAAGTCCCATTTCGTCCCAGATTTCCTTGGCGCGGGACATGTGTTCCTTTCCAGGAAGTGCTAGGGGAGGCATTGGCGATTTCATTGTTGCATCAACAAGCAAAGTTGAGTCTTCTTCACCACCATGCTCACGTTTTGGTCCATGGCCTTGCCCGCGATAATCTAATGTTTTTATATCTTTAATCGGGTTTGTCCGATAAGAAATCGCCCAGAGCAATGCATCCGCGTTATCAGCGTCAATATCTTCATTCACTGCAATTGTAATTTTGCTGCAGTCACCCTTAAAGAATGCTGCGCTGTAGAGCGCGCGCCATACTTCGGTATGTGGCATGTCTTGCTCGCATGTCAGTACAGTTACCCGCAATAATCCTGTCAATGGCTCATGCAGCGAGACTTTCTTCACCCCCTTTATATTATTATCATTTCGGAGATGGCGAAGGAAAAGGGGTTCATACGCAATACGCTTGATCACGCTTGATTCGCTTGGAGCAACTTGACTTATGTAAGAGGGTACGATTGCATTTTTTCGGCGCGTAATGGCTGTAATCCGCATTGGCATATTATATTCCTCAAGCGCAATATGCCCGTGTGATTCGCCAAATGGACCTTCCGGTTCAACCCTTGTCGTATCAATAAAACCCTCAATAATAATCTCTGCTTCAGCTGGCACCGTCAAATCAACGGTTTTACCAGTGGTCACATTGATAGGCTTTCCTGCAAGGCCGCCAGCAACGGTAAATTCGTCAACACCAATTGGTAATTTCTGAGGTCCCATAAAGGCAACATATGGTGGACAGCCAAGAACAATGGCAACTGGCATTTCTTTCATACCCATTGCCTGACATTTTTGATAGTGCTGGTAGCCACCAGCTCCACCAACGCGTGTTGCCATGCGCACGACAAGGCGATCCGGCGCCTTCAGTGCACAACGGTATGTACCCATGTTTGGCACCCCTGTTTCGGGATCTTTTGTGATAACGTTTCCAGCGCTTAAAGTTGGGGCGCTATCGAACCCTGGTGTTGACACTGGTATTGGTAATGCATCTAAGCCATTACCCTCTTGGGATAGTGTAACACCTTTTTCAATCATTTCATGACATGGTGCTGCATCTACAAATTTTGGGGTGATAGGATTTTTGATAGCTTCATCCCATTTGTCTTGCATTTCATCAATCGAGCATCCCATTCCAACACTGTATATCTGCCGGTTGGCGGCCAAGCCTCCAACAAGAACTGGCATTTTATATTTGCGCCCTTTGCCATCGTGTATATTGGTAAACAAAAACGCTTTGCGCTCACTTTCTTTCATGCCGCCAATAAATTGCCAGCGCACAAGCGAATGCATCTCGCTGTCCTTGTCGATAGGACAATCAACTTCAACAAGAAGGTCATGCTGGCGCAATGCCTCTAAGTGGAGGTGAAGATCATTATATGGGGGGTGGACGACCATGAGATTGAAACTCCATAAATTAGACCAAGATAACAGCTAGAAGTCAGGCGCAAGTGCCTATACTTTTTAGAGCGTGATGGCATTGTGTTCAACCAAACTTAATAAACAGGCACTTTAAGCTTAGACGTCATCCCATGTTTTTCAAGCCGACCTGCAAGCCAGCCGTCTCTGATGGAACTCCTGATTACTTCATTTACGAAAGCAACAGAGTCTTGCTTTTCTTTTGGCAAGCCAATGGACTGTTTGATTGCAGTGAAAGGTTCGTCAATAAGCCTTATGCCCTCGTTATTTTCTGTCTCTTCAAGAAGTTTTGGTTTTAGGCTCGCTAGCACATCAACTTTGTTTTCAAAAAATAAGTCGTGAGACATTTGGATTGATGGGGATCTTACAATTCTAGCTAATTTAAAGTTATTACGAAGCCAAAGATCATAAGCGCTGCGTTCCGACACGCCAATGCTAATGCCACGCCGGTCAATGTCAGAGTTGGTATGAAAATTAGCACAGTCACGAACCAGGAAATTAGCCTCAATCAACACATAGGGATCACTGAAATCTATAGCGTGTGCTCGATCAACCTCAAAAGCGATGTTGCCGATATCCCAAATATTTTTGCCGGCTGCATCGGCTAATTCGCCCGGCCGTTCGAAAGTGACAAACTCGAGAGGCAGGTCAAGAGCATTAGCAACGCGCCTCGCAATGTCAGGGGAAATCCCTTTAGGGGCTCCATCAGGCCCACTGCCAGAGACAAGTAGAAAATTACTAAGGTTAATACCGGCTCTTAAAATGCCGCTTGGTGCGAGTTGGTGTTTAACGGCCCTCGATACGGTCAAAAAACTCTCCAAAATTACCCGCAGGCAATCACGGCGCGGCGGGTCATCTCACCAATCAGATGCGCCCGATATTCTGCCGACGCGTGAATATCGCTCATTAAATTGTCAGCTGAGACCAAACCATCGATAATGGAATTTGCTTTGAAGCTCTCATCAAGGGCCGCTTCAATATTGCTGGCGCGGAATACACCATCTTCACCGGCACCAGTAACAGCAACCCTGACCCCATCGGAAAATTTTGCAACAAACACTCCAACCATAGCATAGCGTGATGCAGGGTTTGGGAATTTCACATAGGCTGCCTTATCCGGTTTTGGAAAGCTTATACCAATTATAATTTCGTCTTCCTCTAAATCGGTTTCGAACATACCAGTTAAGAAATCCTCGGCTAAGATGGATCGGTTCTGTGTGTGAATGGTTCCGCCAAGACCTAGTAGGGCAGATGGATAGCATGCGGCTGGATCATTATTAGCAAGAGAACCACCGATAGTGCCACGGTTGCGCACCTGTCGGTCACCAATCTGTGATGCCAAATTAGCGATTGCCGGAATGGCATTTTGAACAAGCACAGACTCGGCAACATCAACATGGCGCGACATGGCGCCTATGCGAATTGAGGCCCCTTCATCTTCGATGCCCGTCAATTTGCAGTCAGACAGATCAATGATTAAATCAGGGCTTGCAAGACGCTGCTTCAATGTTGGAATCAATGTCATCCCACCAGCTAAGAACTTGCCATCTTCGGCATCGGCAATGATGCTAGCAGCCTTATTAACATTCGTTGCCTTAACATATTTGTTAGAATACATTTGCAATCCTAAATAATTGACGCCTTGTCTTTCAGCTCATTTTTTCGGCAGCGGCCTGTATTGATTTGACAATATTGTGATAGCCAGTACATCTGCAGATATTGCCTTCAAGACCCTCACGTATGTCACGTTCAGTCAGATTTTTATTTTTCGTGACAAGTTCGATCGCGCTCATCACCATACCAGGGGTGCAAAAACCGCATTGCAAACCATGATTTTCATGAAAGGCCTGCTGCATCGGGTGCAACGTGTCACCATCCGCAATACCCTCAATAGTTGTAATTTTGGCTCCATCAGCCTGCGCTGCAAAAAGACTGCAGGATTTCACAGACTCGCCATTTAGATGTACAATACAGGCTCCGCATTGGCTGGTGTCGCAACCAACATGGGTCCCCGTTAGCCCCAATGTTTCTCTGAGGAATGTAACCAGCAGCGTATTGTCGGGCACTTCATGGGTTGCACTGTTTCCATTTACGTTCATTGATACAGTCAGCAATATTGTCTCCGTTTATACGTTACTTTCCAGCGTCAGATAACTAAATCAAAAACAAGAAAATCTTGTATGGGGATACCGTATTTGTAAACATAGAAAATAGCTAAATAGTACCTCGAGAACAAGTGCCGATGATGCCGACAAAGGATAGGCTGATACATATCGGAAAAAAAGGAGACCGAAACCAATGAGTGATCAGCCAACTGGCAAACCGGGTGTGGCAATGATGGTTGCAGATGATGAGTTGTTTGCGCTGGCAGCCAACTGGCACGCTGCTGGGCATGATCTTGCGCTGGCATTTGTGATTAGCACATGGGGCTCGTCACCTCGTCAAATAGGCAGCCTTATGCTGGTTCGAGGTGATATGCAGATTGCTGGATCGGTATCAGGGGGATGTGTGGAGGCTGCGGTTATTGATTCAGCTCAAGAATCGATCAAAAATGGCAGGTCGCAACGGTTGGACTTTGGCGTTGCCGATGCCATAGCTTGGGAAGTTGGGCTGTCTTGCGGTGGTAAGATTTCAATTTTGGTGATGGCCGTGTCCGAGGCGGGGTTTCCTCCACACCTTTTGACTAGTGGAGTGGAATCTCTTGCGGAGCGACAGACGGTTTGTTTTCGCCTTCCTGTTAACGGTGGGCATGCCCAAAAGTCAGAGAAAGTGTTCGAGGCAAGTAAGCTTGAGGGTGATGAGTTCTTGTTTGCGCAGGCTCCGCGACCGCAGTTAATAATCATCGGCGCGGTTCATATAAGCCAGCATCTCGCCTCAATGGCTATTCAAACTGGTTTTGATGTTACGGTGATTGATCCAAGACGCACTTTTGCCACTGCCGAGAGATTTCCGGGAATAAAGTTGGTCTTTGATTGGCCTGATATTGCGCTTGGTGATATTAGCCTTGACGGCGAGACATCTCTTGTCGCTCTCACTCATGATCCTAAGATCGATGATACCGCTCTTCATCAGGTGCTTGGCAAGCCCTTGTTCCACATTGCCTGTCTTGGCAGTCGGCGCACTCATGCGGCGCGCCTTGAACGATTGTCAGAGGCTGGGTTTTCTGACGCAGACACAGCGAGGATTAAAGGGCCAGCAGGGCTAAATATTGGAGCAAAAACACCAGCTGAAATTGCGGTTTCGGTGTTGGGTGAACTTGTTGCCGCCTATCGCGGCAGGGCGCTGCAATGAAGTTGTCCAATTTTGCTGATGAGGGCCGCTATGGCCTGATATTAGTCCATCGCTATGCTCGTTGAAAGCCCGCCAGCAGAAGCAAAAGTTGCGGGCATTATTCTCGCTGCTGGTGCGTCACGCCGGATGGGCTCGGTGAATAAGCTGCTGGCATCAATTGCTGGCAAGCCGTTAGTCCGGCATGCGGTTGAATCCTTTGTTGCTACGTCATTATCTCCAATCATTGTAGTGGTTGGATATGAGTCGGATAAGGTTGCGGCCGTGCTTGAAGGGTTACCCGTGCGATTGGTTTTCAACCCTGACCATGCTACCGGGCAGGGATCATCAGTGGGAGTTGGTGTAGAAGCTCTCGATAATAATGTAACTGATGCGATGATTGGGCTTGGTGACATGCCACTGTTGCCATCTACATTGCTGGATTCTCTTATTCACACGCATATTGGTCGTGAGGGGCATGCGTGCAATATTACAATACCGGTGTTCGAGGGGCAACGCGGTAATCCGGTGCTGTGGGGTAAGACTTTTTTCCCCAAATTAATAGCCCTTACCGGTGATCGTGGTGGACGACAATTGTTGAATGACCATAAGGCTGCGCATCATTTGATAGCATGTGATCATTCGAGTGTTTTGCGCGATGTTGATACTGTGGATGCGCTTGCCGCTATTGTCAGTGAGGCTGAAAAGGATCTCCAATAAACGCTCAAATAGGATGATTATTTGAGATATTGGTTTTTCGTGTTTTTTGCCCGGTAAAGATTCCACCAACAAGTGGCAGCGCAACTTGGTTGGCAATAAACAGCGATAGTATCATGCCGGTTAAAACACTTGTGGCAATTCCATACCACACACCAACCACGCCAAAACCCCAGACATAAACAAAGACAAAGCTAAAAAAAGCCACGCCAAAAGCCTGCCGGTAAATGCCGATAAGCAGGGTCCATATGGGCCTCTTCAGGGCTTGCAGGAACGAGTTTATGGCAAACAACATCATATAGATTGGCAGCACAAAAACATCGATGCGCAGATAGCTTACCCCAATGTCAATGACTGCACGGTCAGAGGTGAAACTGCGCATTAAAAGTGGAGCGGAAAAATACAATAATGGGCATGCAACAAACATAAAAACCCAGCCGAATTTCCAGCAAGTAAGCAAGGCCATGCGCACTCGTTCGGACTGGTTAGCACCAAAATTTTGGGCGGCGATAGGTAGTAATGCACCTGTCAATCCAAAAACTGGCAATAAGAATAACTGCTCTACCCGCAAAGCAACTCCATAGGCGGCTACGGCTGGAGTGCCGAATGTTTTGAGATAAAATTGGACAATGAAGCCGGCGGTAAACATAACAAGCATGGTGAATGTTGTTGGCAATAGCTGCGCTAGAATTTGACGATATAAAGCCAGATTTGGTAAAATATTGTTGAGGGTATTAGCATCAAGTAAACCTGATCGCATTAATCTAAAGCCAATATAAACCATTACGCCGGTTTGACTTATTACCGTTGCAGCGGCGATGCCATCAAAACCCAACCCGCCCCAAATGCCGGGAATGCCAAACATCATCAATGGATTCAGCCCAATATTTGCAAAAAAGGCCCCAATAAGCGCATATTGCATTGAAACAGTATCGCCTTGAGCTTGCAAAATTCCATTTAGACCATAACCCATAATGAATCCGGGCAAGCTTAAAATTAAGATCATGAAATAGGCCTCTCCGGCCGTACGGTATGCTCCTTCGGTGGAAATAATTGCCAGCAAATGGGGGCCGATAACGCGCGCCGCAACAATCAGCAAGACCGACGTTACAATCGAAAAGCCAATGCCTTGGGCGGCAATGATGCTGGCATCTGTAGTTTTTTTTGCTCCTATGGCATTACCGACAAGGGCGGTCATCGCAGCGCTTAAGCCAAACCCAATTGTCACAAAAATAAAAAAGGCCTGAAAGGAAATGGCGAGGCCCGCCTGAGCATTAGTCCCAATCATGCCGGCAAAAAATACGTCGACAACATTGTATAATGTGGAAAAGACCATTCCAATGGCAGCGGGAACGGCCAACCGCATAAAATGTTTTGCAAGGGAGCCAGTTGTTAAATCATATGTTTTTGTCATAGCGTCTCAATACGCTTCAATGATGATGGTATCAATCTCCTTTTTGCTGGAATGCTCATGGACGGCTTCAGGTGAAAAAAAATTGAGTGAAAGCCAATATGTAGCAATCTGTGATATGCCGAATTTATTGCCCAGCCTCAGCGATGCGGTAAAGCCCACCTTCTTCTTCGTCACTCAGCAAAAGAACACTTCCGTCATACGCAATCGCTACGTCACGGACGCGGCCAATTGCACCATCCATCATGACAGATTCTCGCGCTGGCAAACCGTTTTCAAGAACTACTAAATAGAGCTGCTTGAACTTTAATGAGCCGACAAGCAAATGCCCGTTCAAGAATGGGAACATATCACCCTTGTAAAAAGCCATTCCTGATGGCGCAATAGAGGGTGTCCAAACCCATACTGGATCGGTTAAGCCAGGGGCACTTGTGCCGCTGCCGATGCTGCCTCCAAGATACTCCTTGCCATGGCTGACTTTGGGCCAACCATAATTATGTCCAGCATTAATGATATTGATTTCATCCCCACCGCGTGGACCATGTTCATGGGCCCAGAGCACGCCGGTTTCCGGGTTTATGGCCAATCCCTGAGGGTTGCGATGACCCTTAGATAGTATTTCAGGTGCCCAGCCTCGAAGGTTTGGATTATTGGGAGCTGGGGTGCCATCATGTAATAATCTAATGACAGCGCCACCATGAAGTGATGGGTTCTGTGCATCATGCCGGTTACCGCGGTCTCCAAGACTAGCATATAAATATTGCTGATCAATGGCCAACCGACAGCCATAATGGATGGCACTTATTTCTTGATTATTCGCTTTGAAAATTGTTTGCCTGTCAGTTAAATCAATACCACCAAATTTGGCCTTATCAATCGCGGTTACCGTTTTATCTCCGATAAGCAGGCTGTAGCAAAGATAGACTGTTACGCTACCATCATCAGGGTTTTGATGCACAGCAACATCCAGCATTCCACCTTGGCGTGTGGCCTGAACAGTCGGCACATTTGCAATGGTATCGCGTTCGCCTGTCAACAGATTAACAAGATACAAATTGCCTCCTCTTTCAGTAACAAATAAATGTTGATCATCCAAAAAATCCATACCCCAAGGATGCGATAGTGTGGCTCCGATTTGTTGGATAAGAGGTGCTGCTGCAGTGGGTGTGTTTATACTGGCAAGGACTATCCAAATAATTGCTATCAGGGGTGCCATACAAGATTTGGCGACGTTGCGGGTCACAAAAGTTATTGCGGTAAAGGAAAACATGGCCTGATGTATCATGACGGTCATAGCCTATGATAGATGCTGGGTAATAGATCGTGTTTTATGATCTCGAGGGGGTGATTATGACGCGTTTATGTTCCATGTGACAAGAGGCAACCTTTTCCTGTGGCAACGCGACGCACAAGATATTTTCCCCTGTCGTAAATATTAAACGTGGGTTAGAATTAAACGTTTGTAATTTATGGAAAGGCTTAATCACGCGGTTGATGACAACAATTGACTTCACACATTTTGCATCTGTGATCCGCGCCGAGATGGGTCAGCTAAAGGTGCTGAGCGAAACTGCAAAAGAGAGCCGAGCGCCTGTTGGGCTAGATCAGCAATCGGTTGGCCGATTATCGCGCATGGATGCTATACAGCAGCAATCAATGGAACTCGCCACTGAGGATCGACGCCAGCAGCGGTTAACGGCGCTTGCTGCGGCACTGCTGCGAATTAAGGCTGGTGATTACGGGTATTGCCTGAAATGTGATGATGAAATATCTGCTGGCCGACTTGCAGCCGATCCAGCTGTATCCTTATGCATCGGATGCGCCTGATGGCTTTAATCTGTAGTGGGTGGTGTTGATGGTTTGTTTATTGGAGTTTCGATTAGATAGAAGGTTAAAACCATAATATTTTAAAGTAGAGATGAAACCCTTTGGGGAGAGAGTTTGAAATGACAAATCAGGCGAATTTAGCAAAAGAGGTGGAGGCACAGCCAACGAGGAAACTCCCGTCGTCCGCTCGTGCGGTCGTGATTGGTGGCGGTGCCGTTGGCTGTTCAGTTCTTTATCATTTGGCTGAAATGGGATGGACTGATTGTGTTTTGTTGGAAAAGAACGAACTAACGTCAGGTTCAACATGGCATGCGGCAGGGAATTGCCCAAATTTTGTTGGCTCATGGACGATGATGAAAATTCAGTCCTACTCTACCCAACTTTATCGCAAGCTCGGTGACCTGGTGGATTACCCCATGAATTATCATGTCACTGGTGCCATACGTTTGGCGCACAGTCGCCAGCGCATGGAAGAATTCCGGCATGTTCAATCGATGGGTCGGCATATGGGCATAGAATTTGAGGAAATGTCGAATAGTGACATGCAGGCGATGTATCCCTTTCTTGAAACACATGATCTTTACGGTGGCCAGTGGGATCCCCTAGACGGTGATATTGATCCGGCACAATTGACCCAAGCGCTAGCCAAAGGTGCGCGCGATATGGGTGCAAAGATCGTTCGGTTTTGTCCTGTTACTGGCGTTGAACATGTTGACGGTGAATGGGAAATTTCCACACCAAATGGGAAAATTCGTGCTGAATATGTGATTAATGCAGCTGGGTACCGTGCTGCCGAACTGGGTGCGATGTTTGGCCGTGATGTGCCATGTATATCATTGGCACATCAGTATTTAATTACCGAACCTATTCCTGAATTGACAGCACGTAACAAAAAGCTGCCCTTGATCAGGGACCCGGATAGTTCCTATTATCTGCGGCAGGAAAAAGACGGTCTACTGCTTGGCCCTTATGAAAAGAACTGCCGAGCACATTGGCTGGAGGCTGATGATCCAATGCCAGATGATTTTTCCTTTCAGCTCTATAACGATGATCTTGAACGTCTGGAATGGTATATTGAAGATGCCTGTGCGCGAGTGCCACTTCTTGGTACTGCGGGCATTAAAAGGGTGGTAAATGGGCCCATACCATATACACCGGATGGTCTCCCGTTAATCGGACCAATGCCGGGTGTGCCTAACGCGTTTGAGGCGTGTGTCTTTACCTTTGGTATTGTGCAGGCGGGCGGGGCTGGCAAGCTGCTTGCTGAGATGATTGTTGAGGGTGAAACCGAGAGTGATAGCTGGGCGGTTGACCCGCGCAGATTTACGGATCATGTCGATGTTCGCTACACGGCGGCCAAAGCTATTGAAACCTATAGCCATGAATACGCTATGCATTTTCCGCAGATCCAATGGCCAGCAGGGCGGAAGGCTAAATGCTCGCCGCTTTATGACCGGCTGGAAGAAGCCGGGGCCGAATTCGGCAGCTATGGTGGCTGGGAACGGGCGGACTGGTTCCCGTCAAATGACGATGACCGCCTGGCCGCGAATAGCTATGATCGGCAGCATTGGTTTGATACGGTTGGGGAGGAATGCCGTCATGTTGCAGCCCATGCTGGCATTATAGAGTTGACTGGGTTTTCTCGGTTTCATGTCAGTGGGGTGGGGGCAGATGATTGGCTGAAGTCGCAAATCACAGGTAATTTGCCACTCGTTGGCCGCATTGGTCTGGTTTATTTTGCTTCCCCAAAAGGCAAGGTTTTGAGCGAAATGACCATGACCCGCGTTGCCGAAAATGACTATTTGTTGATGACTGGTGCCGGTGCCTATTGGCATGATCGTGATTTACTGAATGCCAGCCTTTCGGAAAATAAAAGTATTAGCATCGCTGATGTAACGCGAGACCTTGCCACGTTGCTGGTGACTGGACCAAAATCACCAGCCATCCTGGCGGCGGTGACAAGTCAAACAACATCAACTGAAGATTTTCCATGGCTAAGCCATCAGAAAGTGAGAATTGCTGGCTCTGAAGTAACTGCCATCCGTGTGTCATATGCCGGTGAAGCTGGATTTGAGCTGCATTGCAAAATGAGTGATGTTGTTTCGGTTTATGACTCTGTTTTGGCAGCTGGTGCGGCGCATGAGTTACGATCCTTTGGCATGCTGGCACTTGACTCGATGCGGCTGGAAAAAGGCTATCGATCGTGGAAAGCTGATTTGACATCTGACTATACGATGCTGGAGTCTGGGCTTGACCGCTGGGTCAATTTCAACAAGGAAGATTTTGTTGGGCGGGCTGCACTCCAAAACGAAAGTCAGGCAGGCAGCGGCCGTGAATTTGTAACCCTCGTTCTGGATGATCCTGAGGATGATGGTCCATTTGGCGAGGCAGTTTATTTAAGTAGTGTTGTAATTGATGGCGCCGATGCTGGGCTGGTTGTCTCGAGCGGCTATGGGCACCGAGTAGGAGCATCAATTGCCATGGCGGTTGTTGATCGCAAACCCTTAAAAAGTGGCTCAGAGATATCGGTGCATGTGCTCGGCCGTCCACGCCGCGCCACGCTGATTGAGGGGCATGTACTTTATGATCCTGAAAATACCAAAATGAAGGGGTAATTAGATGCAAGTCCCATCAAGAGCGCGTGCGGTAATTATTGGTGGCGGCGTTGTTGGCTGCTCAATTGCATATCATCTTGGCAAATTGGGCTGGCGCGATGTTGTGCTGCTGGAACGTAAGCAATTAACCTGCGGCACAACATGGCATGCGGCGGGGCTGATTGCGCAACTGCGCGCAACCCAAAATATGACGAGACTTGCCAAATATTCACAGGAACTTTATTTCGGCCTTGAAGCTGAAACAGGAGTTGCCACCGGGTTCAAGCGCAACGGATCAATCACGGTTGCGCTTACCGACGAGCGTATGGAGGAATTGAGCCGGTCAGCTGCGATGGCGCGAGCCTTCGGTGTTGAAATTGATGAGGTTACCCCCAGCGATATCAGTAGCCTGTATCCTGAATTAATGACTGATGATGTCGTTGGCGGTGTTTGGCTGCCAAAAGATGGGCAGGCAGATCCCGTCAACATCACTCAAGCCTTGGCAAAAGGAGCGCGTAATTTTGGTGCCTCAATACTGCAAGGGGTCAAGGTAACAGGAGTCAATCAGGCCAATGGCCGGGTCACCGGTGTTGAGACCAATCATGGGCCTATTGTGGCTGATTATGTAGTGAATGCCGGCGGCATGTGGGGGCGTGAAATTGGTGCCATGGCAGGTGTGGCGGTACCGCTTCATGCTTGCGAGCATTTTTACGTCGTGACCGAGGCAATGGCTGGTTTAACGCCAAACCTGCCGGTGCTGAGGGTGCCTGATGAATGCGCTTATTACAAAGAAGACGCCGGTAAAATCCTGCTTGGGGCGTTTGAAGCAAATTCAAAGCCATGGGGGATGAGCGGTATTCCTGAAGATTTTGAATTTGACTCGCTGCCCGAAGATTTTGATCATTTCGAACCAATTTTGGAAAAGGCTGTTGAGAGGTTTCCGTTGCTGGCTAAGACCGGTATCCAAACTTTTTTTAATGGCCCCGAGAGTTTTACCCCTGACGACCGCTATATCCTTGGTGAGGCACCAGAGTTGGGTAATTTTTTTGTTGCAGCTGGTTTTAATTCCGTCGGAATTCAATCGGCTGGTGGTGCAGGGATGGTGCTCGCTGACTGGATGGATCGTGGGGAGGCACCCATTGATCTTTGGGATGTTGACATACGCCGGATGCAACCATTTCAAGCGAATCGAAGCTATCTGCAGAGCCGCGTTTCAGAAACCCTCGGCCTCCTATATGCTGATCATTTCCCTTACCGCCAATTTGCCTCGGCCCGCGGCGTTCGGCGCTCGCCAATCCATAGCCAACTCGAGGCAGAGGGTGCATGTTTTGGAGAGGCCTCTGGCTGGGAAAGGGCCAATTGGTTTCTGCCAAAAGCTGCGAAGAATGCTGGCAAAAAAGCTGAATATGACTATAGTTGGCGTCGTCAGAATTGGTTTGAATATAGTGCAGCAGAACATATGGCCGTACGGCAGAAGGTGGGCATATTTGACATGTCCAGCTTTGGCAAAATCAAATTAATTGGGCGTGATGCGGAGGCGGTGCTTCAGCGTATTGCGGCCAATGATGTTGCTGTGCCAGTTGGCAAGATCGTTTATACGCAGTTTCTTAATTCCGAGGGTCATATTGAGGCTGATGTCACGATTACAAGGCTCAGCCCAGATGAATTTTTGATCGTAACTCCAGCTGCAACTATTCGACGTGACCTGCATTGGATCAACGGTCACATTCCTGATTCATCTCATGCTATTGCGGTTGATATTACCGTGTCAGAGTCTGTCTTTGTGGTGATGGGACCAGACGCGCGTTCATTCCTGGAGCCATTAATTCCACAAAGTCTGGAAAATAAGGATTTTCCCTTTGGGACAATGCAGCCTATCGAGATTGGCCATGCCATCGCGAGGGCACACCGTGTCAGTTATGTTGGTGAATTGGGGTGGGAGCTTTATGTATCATCTGATATGTCGGCCCATGTGTTTGAAACAATTGCCGCTCGCCGCAAAGACCACCCGCTTGCCATGTGCGGCCTCCATGCACTTGATAGCTGTCGCATTGAAAAGGGGTTTCGCCATTTTGGTCATGATATCTCAAATGAAGATCATGTATTGGAAGCCGGTTTGGGGTTTGCCGTAAAAGAAAATAAACAGCCCGGCAAGTTTGGCCCGATGATTGGCGCTGATGCGGTAAAGGCAAAGCGTAATGATGGTCTTTCGCAACGCCTAATGCAGTTTCGCTTGGAGGATCCGGATCCGCTGTTGTATCACAATGAAGCAATTTACCGTGATGGTGTGGTCATTGGCTATTTAACCAGCGGTAATTATGGTCACCATCTTGGCGGAGCCATTGGCCTTGGTTATGTCAAGTGCAGCGCTGTTGGCGAAACTGCTGAGGCCCAATTAAATTCCCATTACCAAATTGATGTTGCAGGCAAATTGTTTGATGCAGATGTAAGTTTGCGCCCGTTTTACGATCCCAAAGCACTGCAGGTAAAACTTTGATCATGAATATCGGGTGGGGAGACACGGCGGTTGGTCTATAACCGAAATATTCCAAATTCATCACGACGTAGCGGTGGCCGTGAAGCAAGGCGCTCCTTACGTGCTGCCCCACTGGCAAGGGATCTGAGGCCGGTCCGCGCAGGGCTTGAGGGTGGGCAATTCAAACCGTTGAGCGCAGAATCGGTAAAATCTATTGATGTAACGGTCTATCAGATTCTGGAAGAAATAGGCTTAAGTCAGGCGCCGGAATCGGGGTTAAGATACATGACTGATGCTGGTGCGGTTCTGGGGGATGATGGCCGGGTCCGGTTTCCCCGCGCATTGGTCGAAGATACGCTCTCAAAATGTGCCCGTAATATCAACCTGTATGGGCAAAATTCCAAACATGATTTATTGCTATCAGGATCCCGCGTGCATTACGGAACAGCCGGTGCGGCGGTTCACGTCGTGGATGTTGAAAAAAATGAATATCGCGAGTCTTATCTTGCTGATATTTACGATGCTGCCCGCATTGTTGACCAAATGGATAACATCCATTTTTTTCAGCGTCCAATGGTTGCTCGAGACATCCTCAACCCCGCACACCTTGATCTCAATACGGTTTATGCGTCGATCAAAGGCACTACCAAACATGTTGGGTGCAGTTTTACTGAAGCTGAGTATATGGCTCCTGTTTTTGATATGCTGCACCAAGTTTCTGGCAGTGAAGAAAAGTGGCGAGCTCGTCCATTTGTATCCAATAGTAATTGCTTTGTCGTGCCTCCCCTCAGATTTGCAACCGAGTCCTGCCTTGTTATGGAAGAAGCGGTTCGTAATGGCATGCCGGTTTTATTACTATCGGCTGGTCAGGCTGGCGCGACTGCCCCGGCTAGTATTGCCGGCGCTGTTGCACAAGCTCTATCGGAAGTAATTGCAGGTCTGATTTATGTAAATGCAATGCAAGCTGGTCATCCTTGCATTTGTGGAACATGGCCATTTGTATCGGATTTACGAACAGGGGCCATGTCAGGCGGGTCCGGCGAGCAGGGCCTGCTAACCGCTGCCTGCGCGCAGATGCTGCAATTTTATGATTTACCTGGCGGTGCTGCGGCCGGCATGGCGGATTCTAAAATGCCTGATGCGCAATCAGGTTATGAGAAGGGCTCCACGTTAGTAATGGCAGGGCTGTCGGGGCTGAATATGGTTTATGAAGCAGCTGGTATGCATGCCTCACTTTTAGGATTTTGTTTGGATAGTCTGATTATTGATAATGATGTGCTTGGTCAGTGTTTGCGATGTGTGCGGGGGATTGAAGTAAATGAGTCGACGCTTGGTTTGCAGGTTATGAAGGATGTGTGTATGGGTGGCCCTGGCCATTATCTTGGGCATGACCAAACAATCACTTTAATGCAAACCGAATACATTTATCCTGAGATTTCTGATCGGTCTAGCCCGAAGGAATGGGAAGAACTGGGTAAACCTAATCTTTTAGATAATGCGCGAAAACGCAAAGAAGAGATTTTGCACCATTATCATCCAAACCATATTTCAAAGGAGCTTGACTCGGAATTGCGAAGTCAGTTTAAGATTTTACTATAGATTACATACTACTAACTAGTTGCGCACCGGTGCGCCATCATCCAGCATAGTGGATATGCGTTGATATGTGGCAGATGTCTTGGCAAGCTTTATGAATGCTTCGCGCTCCCGTTCATATAGCATATTTTCAGTAGCCTCACCGTTCTGTCCGGTTGCGTCTATCATCACGCCGGCTATGGTCATCGCGACTGTTTTGTCATGAGGCATAAAGTCACCACGCTCGACCCCCGCTTCCATAAAGTCAGACATTTTTTTAAGTAAACTATGATTAGCAAATCTTAAGCTTGGTTTTCCCGGTGCTGAGTAGTTGTCTTGCATTTCTCCGACTAATGTTATTGCGCGTGTGAGAAGGCGGTCGCGGTTCATGATTGTTTCATCGCGGCCCTCCAGAAAATATAGCAGTTTTGCTGAAAGTTCGGGAGATGAGCCTGTGGCCGCATAGCCAAGATTCATCCAAGTGTTCCAAGCTGCATCTTCCCAGGATTGTTTGGCATTAAACCACCTGAGGTATGTTTCCTTTATTCCACCACCACCCGGAACAACACCAACCGCTGACTCTACAAGTCCCATAACTGAATTGGTATGGGCGACTATTCTATCGCAATGTGCAAGCACTTCAAAACCGCCACCCGCAGCGAGGCCAGACGGTGCTCCAATCACAGGAACCGGGGTATATTTGAGTTTGCAAACCGCCTCTTGAAACCGTCTTAGGAAGGCATCAATTCCATTCCAGTCTTCTTTTTCGATGTAATTTCGAAATGCATTAAGGTCCACTCCAGCAGAAAAATGTTGGGCGTCGTTGTGGATAATGATACCGCTGCCATGGTCTTCAGCTGCTGCTGAAACAATTTCCATTGAGGCGTCTGTAAGTGCATTTGCTTTTGAGTGAAATTCCACCAGCCTCAGGTCATTTACGCCTTCAGCAAAGCCATTCAGGACAAAAAGACTAGCAGCTTCATTTTCCAAAATTGGGGTCATAGTCCGACGTTTCATTTGGAACCGTATTACACCGGGAGGCAAGCTAAAAGGCTTATATTTTTTATCGGCGTGCCGGACCGTCAAGGCACTTCCATCTACTTTATAAAAGGGTCGATCAAGCTGAAGAGCATCTGGAGTTTTCACCCCAGTTTCTTTCAGCAATTCCTTCATTTTGCTGTGACCTATGGCATCTATTAACTCAAAGGGGCCCCGCTGCCAATTAAACCCAAGCTTCATGGCGTCATCGATGTCTTGGGGAGTTTCAGTCACAGTAGGCAAGAGACTTGCCGCGTAAGACAAGACCCGCCCAAGCACCCGACGACAAAATTTTGCGTGGTTTGAATTACCTTCAATAATTTTGGTGAGTGGCTCTTTATTTTGAGCCAATGCGGCTGCCGCTTTTATTGCTAATTCTGGCAATTCCTTTTTTGCAGCTGCGTAAGGTGGAAGGTTTTCCCCTTTGTGTCCAACAAGCTGAAGTGTATGTGAAAGGCCGTCTGGGCCTGTTTTGTAAAAACCGCCCCTTCCTTTGTTTCCTGTAAAGCCATTTTTAATCATTGAGGTAATGGTTTTATTTTCTTTTCCAACAGCGTGGAAGGCGTCACCAGTAGGTAGAATATTATTTAGTGACTTTACAACATCCACCATCAAATCTATGCCAATCAGATCGTATAAACCAAACACACCAGTCTTTGGAATGCCCATTGGTCGACCCATCAAGGCGTCAGCATCTTCTACTGAAAGTCCGCAGCTAATGGCCTCGTCGATACCCACTTGCAAAGCAAATACGCCTACGCGATTGCCCAAGAACCCGGGCGTATCTGCACAGCGCACAACACCTTTACCAAGAGAACGATCATTGAAATCTGCTAATTTGCTTATAACTCGACTGCTTGTATATTTACCGCGAACTAATTCCAAAAGGCGCATATAACGCACTGGGTTAAAATAATGCGTGATTGCAAACCTCTCCCTGAATGATGCTGGCATATCTTCAACCAACAGTTTAATTGGAATGGTTGAGGTATTGGAACTAACGATACATTCTGCACTTATTACGTTATCGAGACGTTTATACAGAGCTTTTTTTACATCGAGGCGCTCTACAACAGCCTCAATGATCCAATCACATTCAGAAAGCTTGTTAAAATCGTTATCGATTGTGCCGGTAGTAATTCTTTCTACATAACGTTTGTGCATCAATTGAGGCGGGTCCGAAGCCAATAACCTATCAAGGGCTGCTGCTGCCGGCGTTTTAGTGTTTTGGTCCTTTGATTCGAGGTCAAGAAGCAAAACATCATAGCCCGCATTGGCAATTTGTGCTGCGATGCCACTTCCCATTGTGCCAGCCCCAATAACGGCAATGTTATTAAAAACAGTATTAGTCATTCTTCTAACTCTTATCGGTTTCATTCAGGAAATTGCGTAACGTTGTATTAACCTCATTGGGGAATTCTGCTGGCAGCATATGTCCAGCGGACTCTATGACAGTAACTTGCCCTCGAATTAGAGTGTTAGCCATTTGTTGCCCAAATTTTAAGGGAGTCATCTTGTCTTTTTCAGCAAGAATGCACAGCGCTGGTTGCTGAATTTTTGATGCCGAATCTTCACCATTTTTATATTTGTTACAGGCAATTAGATCATTTTTTAACGCATTTTGGTTGTTAGCCGCCATCAATTGATTGCCAAATCCCAAAAATGAGTGGCCCGGCTGGGTGTTATCATGCATATGGCCCATTGGGCCATGCCCCCAGCTTATCATTGCTTGTATAGCTTCGCTGAGAGCTTTATCGGATAATGACAGTAAGTGGTCATTTACCGGGATGGCTAGAGCACCGGCAATGAGCCCAACCCGCGCAACGCGGTCAGGATAGCGGGCAGCTGCCTCAATCGTGACAAGGCAACCTTGCGAATGCCCAACAAGACAAGCGGCGTTGACGTCCAGACTGTCAAGAAGTGCAATTATCCAATCGGCCATAGCTTCGATTGAGTCCAGGGGCGTGCCACCTGATAAACCGTGCCCTGGAAAATCGGGAGCTAAAACCTGATAGCCGCGGTAAGCAAAATAACGACTTTGCAAAATCCAAGTTAAATGGCTTTGTCCACTACCATGGATAAATACCAATATTTCACCATCATTATTAAAAGTGCGTCCACCGGTGGCAATATGAACATTAGTGTCGAAAAGCTGGTGCTTCATCGTTTGGACTTCCTCGCTGACGGGACAATCATTCTTTCAATTTGAGTTTTTTGGCTGCGGCCAGGAATCCAAGCTCAAAATCAGCTTTAATATCTGTAAAATCTTCGAGCCCCACTGAAATTCTGATCATATCATCAGACAGCCCGCCTTCAACCATTGCCTCGGCTGAAATGTGAGAATGTGTTGTGCTTGCGGGATGAATCACTAATGTTTTAGCATCCCCAACATTGGCAAGATGAGATGCAAGTTCCACCGACTCGATGAAGGCGCGGCCAGCATCACGCCCACCCTTAAGTCCGAAAACAATAATTGACCCGGCACCGCGCGGCATCATTCGTTTTGCCAATTCATGTCCAGGATGATCAGGCAGACTTGGATGGCGAACCCATGCCACCGCATCATGGCCAACAAGGAATTCTAACATCTTTGCAGTATTATCCATATGGCATTGCATGCGAAGGGACAATGTCTCCATACCCTGTAAAATATGAAATGCATTTGTTGGTGATAATGATGGCCCAAAATTATACATGCCTTCTGCACGGAATTTTGCGGTAAAGGCTGCGGGCCCGAATTCTTCATAGAAATTGATGCCATCCATCGCATAATGCGGCCCAGCGATATTGGAGAATTTATCATTCTGCCCCCAATCAAAATTTCCACCATCAACTACAACGCCGCCAATCGCGACGCCGTGCCCGCCAATCCATTTTGTTAGGGAGTGAATGATCAAATTAGCACCAAGCTCCAGAGGTTTCAGCAGCCATGGTGTATTAAAAGTGCAATCAAGCATCAGTGGAATGCCAGCAGAAGCGGCTATTTTGGCAATAGCTTCTACATCCATAATATCTAGCCCTGGATTACCAATAACCTCGCCAAAAATAACCTTAGTATTTGGCTGGATTGCATTTTCTATACCGGCTAAATCGTTTGGGTCGATGAAACTAGTGGTAATGCCAAAGCGGGGAAGCGTGTTCTCCAACAAATTAATGTTGGCTCCATACATCCGAGATGATGCAACAATATGATCTCCTTGCGAACATAACACCAATAATGCGGTTGCTAACGCAGCCATACCAGAGGCTGTAGCTGTGGCCGCAACAGCACCTTCCAAAGCAGCAATTCGTTGTTCTAAAACAGCTATTGTCGGGTTCGAAATCCGAGTGTAAAGGTGGCCACCAAGTTCTTGATTATAGAGTGCCGCCGCATGTTCGGTATCTTTGAACACATAGGATGTAGTTTGATGGATCGGAACTGCACGCGAACCGTGGCGTTCGTCCGGCACATGGCCAGCATGCAGGCTCAAAGTGTCAAATTTGTAGTCACCGCTCATTGAGAGCTACCCTTCATTGGTGATTTAGTTGGTTCTTTCTGCCTTCTTCGTTAACCCAAGTCAATAATCGCGGCGTCGGATTATGTACAAATCACAACTCCGTTTGTTGGTGTGGGGAATGTGCATGGCGCCACTCATTAACTGGGGGTTGAATTACCCGTCGCCTTCGAAATTAATTATTATGGAAATAATCGATGCCAGCCACCTGTTCAATTCGCATTTCATCGCGAGCAACTAAGTGGTTTAGATGGGCACGGGCTTCGCAACTTGCGAAGTATAACTCATGGTCAGTCAGATCGAATGCAAATAATACTTTCATCGCGTCAGCGGTTGATACAGGTCCGGCGTTGCTCGCTGCATCTCGCAGTAGCTCAAGTCTTGAATTGTGATGTTCAATTAATTCAGCGGCGCGGATACCGCCCCCGAAATAGGGCCAATCATGGCCGGGAATGACAAGCCATTCATTGTCAAGACTGAGCATCTGGCTGAGGTATTTGTAGTAGTGTCCTAGCATATCCAATTCGATTGAGCGCAGGCTGACCGAAATATTGGGCGAGATGCGTGGTAATAAAAAATCAACACAGATATGTAATTTGCGATCGAAATCAGACAGACTCATATGGCCCGGTGAATGACCAGTATCAAAACGTGCTAACCAGCAACCAGATTTTGTTTCAAATTGTTGACTGGCTTCAATGATTGTCACATCGGGCAAATCGCCAGCTAATTTGCGATAATAATTGCCCTCTTGCCGGACGCGGTTTACCACCCCATCACTCAACCCAAACCGGGCATAGGTTTTGGCTAACAATCCGCCAGCATGTTCGTCTGATTGGGCAAGACCCCAACTTGCCTGCTCATGTTCGACCGCTCCCATATAAACTGGTGCACTGGTTATTTTTGCTAGGTTGCCTGCATAACCAACGTGGTCGGCGTGATAATGAGATACGATAATGCCGCAAATAGGCCGTCCCGCCAGAGGCCCTTTGAGCATCATCGCCCACTGGTTTGCAATTGCCTCACTATTGATGCCACAATCCAGAAGCAGCCAGCCGTCTTTTGTGTCAAATGCATATAAATTGATGTGGTTTAAGCGGAATGGCAGAGTAAAACGCATCCAATACAAATCATCAGCGAGCGCCACCAAACTTCCGGCTTCGGGCGGGTTTATTGGCAATGGACTCATGTCAGATCCGTTTTTGTTGGGCATTTGTATAATCTCTTTCAGAAAGGATGGAGCGGTCTTCTTTTTAAGATGGGAGGGGTATCTTTAAATTAAATTATCTGGCCGCCTCGCTATTCGCAAAATTAAGCTGTCGCCAAGCTTCATAAATCACGATCGATACAGCATTAGCAAGGTTTAGTGATCGGTTTCCTGCTACCATTGGCAAGCGTAATTTGTTTTGTTCGTCAATTTTACGGTGTACGGCTGGCGGTAAGCCTGATGTTTCTGACCCAAATAATAGAGCATCGCCAGGTTGGAATTTTATGTCAAAAACCGAACTCTGACCCCTTGTGGTTAATGCAAATAGCCGTGGCTGATTAAGCCAGCTAAGGCATGACGCAAAATCTTCATGAATTTGAACTTCACTCAGTGCATGATAGTCTAGCCCAGCACGTCGGCAAGATTTCTGATCCAGTTTGAAGCCAAGCGGCTTAATCAAATGCAGCCGATTGCCGCTGTTTGCAGAAAGTCGGATAATGTTGCCGGTGTTCGGTGGAATTTGTGGGGCAAATAAAATAATTTCAAACATGGGCCATAGATGCCTTTGTTACCTTATGTGAAAGGTAGCAATGAGGGAATACAAAAGAAAAGTAAAATTAAACTTTTAATAGTATGGGTGGCGACCTGTAAAATACAGAAGTTCTTGCCTGTCAATATTTGGGAAGAAAATCAGAATGCGAGTGTTTACGTTTTGCGCCCAATGCCAAAATTTAAGAAACTCTGTCTGGCGAGAGCTAGAAATGAAAACCTAATATTAGCGAGCCTTGTCACAAAAGAGTATTTGGTGCGATGTTAGGAGCCTATAGAATTTGACTGCTGATTGCAGAGGGCCGAGCATGGACATCCAACAAAATGACCGCTTAAAATTTGATTTGCCAACGGTGTTGTTTGGCGCATCACCCATTGGACCTTCGGTGCTTAAGGTTACGCAAAAATTTGAAAGTTGGCCAGTGCTCGCAGCAGATGGAGGAGTGAACGCCGCCATAAATGCTGGCCTATTGCCACAAATGGTAATAGGCGATATGGATTCTGTGACGGATTTGGATCAGCTGCCAGTTTCGGTTCGGCAAATCAGACTCTCTGGTCAAGATGATACAGACTTTGAAAAGTGCCTTCGGTTGATAAACGCCCCGCTAATTGTTGGGGTTGGGTTTCTGGATGGACGACTTGATCATTCGCTTGCTGTATTAGATGCGATGGCGCGCTTGGAACATGATCGACCAGTTTTGCTGGCCGGTTCCAACGATGTTGTTCTGCGGCTTCGAGGTAACATCCAGTTATTACTCAATCGGGGATGCAGAGTTTCGATTTGGCCGCTTGGGTACCAGCATTTTATTAGGTCTGAAGGTCTAGACTGGCCATTAGACAATTTAACTATGCAGATGGGGCATCGCACTGGTACATCGAACCGTACAAATGCCGGAAAAATAGCGATTACTGCTGGCAAGGGTGATGGCTATGTGGTGATTGTTCCACTAGCAGCGTTTGATAAAGTTCTGGATGCGGTTCTTTAAGTGATCCACTTTACTTCCGCATTGCACTCGCTCTATACTTTAAAAAATGCTAACTTACTTGAGGCAAGCAATGCTTGAAGTTCATAACTCACATGCGGCAAAAGTCCGCTTCCCAGTTTTAACCGAAGCACTGATCGCTGGTCCGCTATCATCAAAATCGATATGGACGCCAGCCTTAAAGGCATTCCTTGTAGTCATTGGCAGCCTTTTATTGGCGACGTCAGCGCAATTCAAAATTCCCTTGTATCCGGTCCCCGTCACCGGACAAACGCTAGTGGTGTTGCTGATCGGCATGGTTTATGGACCTCGGCTTGGTGGAGTGACAGTAGCTACTTATTTGCTGCAGGGGGTTATCGGTTTACCGGTTTTTGCTGGCGGCGCCTTCGGCGTTGCGACTTTGCTTGGCCCGACAGGTGGTTATCTGGGGGGATTTCTGATCGCAGCCGTTGTTGTGGGCGTTCTCGCGGAGCGTGGCATGGGCCGTGGCATTATGAGCACTATTATTGCTATGATGATTGGAAACGCGATTATTTATGTTACTGGGGCAAGCTGGCTCGCGAGCTTCATTGGTGCCGAAAAGGCATTGACGGCTGGTGTGCTTCCGTTTCTTTATGGTGATATTCTCAAGCTTGCAGTCGCGGCTGGTTTGATGCCTGTGGCTTGGCACCTGGTCAAGACTTTTCAAAAATAGATTTGTTAGAACACGCTGAGAAAACTCTGACGCGTAACGTTTTGCGTGCCCCATGTTAAATCGGACAGTTTTTTCTACAATAGCTTAACTACGTCATTGTCGTTGTCTGGTCGTAAATCAGGCCTTGATGAGCTGCTGAGGATATCATGTTCTCCCATCATATCCGCAACATCAAATACTTCTGCTTCACCAGAGGCGTCAATTATGTCAAGTAAGCGTTCTTCGGGTGACTCGCCCTCACGATGTAAAATCGTAACGGCAATAACTGCAGCAATGCTGCTTGTTAGGATCGCATTTTCACTGGTTACAGGCCTCACAAAAGGAATGACGCGGCATTCCTGCCGTGGGTCATGATCGGGCATACGCATAACAAATCTCCGTTGGGGAAAGGATGTTTTTTGATTGTATGAAGGTCAAGCTTCGGTCTAGACGTCGATTACGCCGCAAATCAACAATTGGTTGTGACATTGCTTCTTTCATACAAGCTTTAGTGTGTCCTTATTTTTTCCCCGAAGAAAGTGAAAAAAGAAAAAAGTGTCTTAGCACAATTTTTTATTTTAATAAGCTCACCTATTTTTCTTCGTCAATTACGTTCCTTGCGGCGCGCATGCATTCAAGGGCCTGTGGTACACCGCAATAAATGCCAATCACGTGGATGATTGCGCGGAGTTCCTCGCGCGTCACACCGTTTTTGATTGCGCCTCGACAATGTAGTTCCCATTCTGTCATTTTGCCAAGCGCTCCAATCATGCTCAAGTTCATCATCGATCTGGTTTTTGCGTCAATTGCCTCGTCCCCCCAGCCAAACCCCCAGCACCATGCTGTCATGGCTTCCTGAAAAGGGCGAGAAAAATCATCTGCGCCATCAAGTGATTTCTGAACATAGTCTGCGCCCAGAGTTGCTTTGCGCTTTTCAAGGCCAGTTTCAAACATATCTTTATCCATTGGGTTTCCAATCTTTTTTAGGTTAACAGTGCCAAATGACCTGTCTTTTAATTCGAGGTTTGTTGGACCAAAGGTGGCAATATTTCAAGACTGCGGACAGATGGTTGGTCAGTCAATAGTCATCTTTTCCCAAAAATGCTGTAAAATTTTCTAAAAATTATAGAATGATTACGCGGACAAATTGGGGTACCTAACAATAATAGTTACTGGATTACGACCGCTTTACTAAGGCGATCGTTTATATTGTCACCAGTCGCAACAAGCGTGAGCAGGATTGATATCACTTTTAGGAGGGTCAAATATTCTTTTTGCTATCAATTTTGACATCAAATTCTGTAAATCTCGGATTGTTGATTTTGGTTAAAGGTGTCAGTGAATTATTTGATGATTTTTGCACTGCAAATGGATAGTGTAGCGATGTCGCGCCTCCGATCGATATCGCTTACAATAAAACAGGGATGATGATCAGACGTTTCTGCCACAAAATATAGGGTCGAATAAATGAATATTTTAAAAAGCTTCAAGGATGAGGTGCTTGTGCCTATTCATCCAGCTGGTTGGCCTTTTATTTTCTTATTCATTTTAGTGTCTAGCGCGATTAGCTATTTCTGGACGTTATTTGTTTTGCCGGGTGTCCTTTTGTCTCTTTGGTGCGTGTATTTTTTTCGTAACCCAAAACGTACAACGCCAATCACTGATCATTTGGTAATTTCACCGGCTGATGGCCGTATTCTTTCGGCGGATGTGTTACCAGTACCCGAGGATCTTGATTTGCCATCTGGTGAATGGCGACGAATTTCAATTTTCATGAATGTTTTTGATGTCCACGTGAATCGATCCCCAGTTGCAGGAAAAGTAGTTGCCACCACGTATCACAAGGGGACGTTTTTGAATGCGAGCCTTGATAAGGCATCTGAGAATAATGAACGGCAGAATATGGTTGTTGAAATGGCAACTGGTCAGAAAATTGGTGTGGTTCAAATTGCTGGACTAGTAGCTCGTCGGATTTTGCTGGAAGCTGCGGTTGGTGATCACCTAAATGTTGGTCAACAATATGGCATCATCCGGTTTGGCAGCCGTGTTGATGTTTGGGTACCCGCGACGACACCTGTTAATGTTCTGGTTGGTCAAACTGCTATTGCTGGCGAGAGTATCCTTGCTGATTTGTCGGGGAAGATGGACGAAATTACAGATGGGATTTGCCGTTAATGAATGAACGCCCACGTAAGAAACGCAACTTCCGGTCGGTATCGCTATATTGGTTGTTGCCGAACATTTTAACCATTTCGGGGTTCGTCTCTGGTCTGACAGCATTGCGTTTTGCTATGGATGGGAGATGGGCAGGGGTGATTGTGCTCATTAGTGTTGCTGCGGTATTTGATGCCCTTGATGGGCGCACAGCGCGAAGGTTTCAAACCTCGAGCGCCTTTGGAGCAGCTCTGGACAGTCTGTCTGATATGGTGGTTTTTGGTGTAGTGCCCGCGCTATGCCTTTATATCTGGGCTTTGCAGGGTGCGGGAACAATTGCCTGGTGGGCAACGTTATTTTATGCGGTTTCCATTGCCCTAAGACTTGCACGCTTTAACTCTGAACTCACGGATCCACCAGAATATGCAAAGAATTATTTTACTGGTATCCCAGCGCCAGCATCAGGATTCCTCGTGCTATTGCCTATCGTGATTGATTTGCAATTCAAGTTCGGGATCGTGCAAGAGGCGAGATGGGTATCAGCATGGTTAGTGCTGGTTGGTGCGGGAGCCGTCAGTTCTCTGCCTACTTTTGCTGGCAAAGGAATGAAATTACCAGTGTCATCAGTGTTGCCTGTCCTGGCTACTATTGGCTTGTTGGGAGCAGCAGTCGTCACGGAGCCATGGCTTGCTTACATGGCTGTGGTTTTGACTTATGTTCTCAGCTTACCCCTTTCCACCTTGCGGTTTATCCGTCAACGCCAGCACCACGAAAAAGACATCGGCTAAATAAAACCTCTTTTGTTTGTTTGTGACTAGCGGCCTTGTTGGTTGGCGATACGCTCACGGTGAAATAGATAAATCCCGCAAACGACAATCATGCTAACACCAAGAACTGTGCTTTTGGCGGGCAAATCATTAAATACTAGGTAGCCCAGGATAACCGATGAAATGATTTCTGTATATTGAAACGGTGCTAAAACGCTCGCTGGGGCGTTGTTTGCGGCCCAAACAATCAAGAGGTGTCCGATGGTGGCTACAAGCCCCATGTAGATAATCCATTCAATTTGTTGGGTGTTGGGCATGATGAAACTGGTTCCGGCAACTTCAAAAATCGGTCCAATAAGCATTATAGCCCCAAGAAACAACGTAGCGGTGAATCCAACGATGAACTGCATTTGATAAGGGTGTGCCTTTCCTGCTAATTGCCGTGTAATCGTTACATATCCTGCCATGGTTAACGCGGAACCCAATGGAAAAAGAGCGGGAAGCCCAAAGATCACCAGGCTAGGCTGTAAAATGATAACAACACCAAGCAAACCAATGATAATGGCAATAATACGGCGTCGGCGAATCTGTTCGCCAAGAAAAACTGCCGATAAGGCTGTGAGGATTAGTGGTTGAACAAAGTAAATAGAAATTGCCTCCGCCATTGGCAAATGGCGAAGGGCGGCAAAAAAACAAACTGTTGCGATGGCCAGTAACACGCCGCGAGCAAACTGCATTCCCAGTGTGCCGTCAGGCACGTGCCATTGGCGAGTCCAAATGACCAAAGGGGCCATCAGCATGGTCTGCACAATAAATCGCATAAATGTCACTTCGACCGGATCAAGTGTTTGCCCAAGAAGTTTGGCAAAGACATCAAGCACCGGAATCAAAAGCATAGCCGCACAAAGCTGGAGGATCCCGGTTGTCGATTTGGAACCAGAAGTGGGAGGGCTGGAAGCGTTGAACGTTATCATGCGCAAACAGTTCCCGCAATCTGGACCGAGGTCAACCGAATTCGGCGAGCGAAATGCCAAGTTGTACAAAATCACGTTTAACTCTGGTTTGCTGCTCTTATCTGGCCTATCGTTTGGATGCATTCAAATAAATTGGACAAATAGGCAGTTTATGGCGGTCGGACTAATTGATTAATATTTTAAAAATGCTTTCCAAATGACCGTATGAGCGGCCGATTATTTTTGGGGTAGTTTTATGGTCACAGGATCATCCGGATTAGGACCAGCGATATCAACGCACGGTGGAGTGAGGCCGCACAATTTAGATTACAATTTTTTATTGCACAGTAAAATGCACTCAGGGGGCAGGGGTTATCGACCGGCTTGAGTTTGGTCATGGACTTTTGCGGTACGAGGAGTCTGGCGAAGATCACGAACATCTTTTTGATTTGGAAATTGGCAAGGTGACCAGGTTTTGTCAGCTGGAACTTAAGACGCTAAAAGAGCAGATTGCGCGTGATATGGATTACAAACCGGCTGATCGACGGTTGGGATCAGTTGGCCTTAAACTGAAATCCTGTCCGCTTTTGACAAAATCTATTCGGCATAAAACTGCGGCTCATCGGCGTTTGGTGACTTTTTGCATATTTGGCAGTTTTGGTGTTTGTTCGGCGCAAAAAGAACCCCGTCGCTTTATAAGCTGTGAAAATGTTACTATTAGGTAAAATTCGAGATAAGCGGCATCCACAATATTTGTTTTTTAAGTTCGTAGAAGGTTACCAATATTAAGGGTGTTGTGATGGAAACGAAAAGAAACACCGGCAATGTGATTAGGCTGTCGGTGGCACAGGCATTGTCAATGACAACAATGAATGTGAACATAATTAACACAGCGCTTGTGGGTAGTCTGTTGTCGCCGGTACCATGGCTCGCAACACTCGGCCTGTCATTGCAATTTGTAACCTCAATGCTAACAACTTTACCAGCGTCACTTTTGATGGTTAAGTTTGGCCGCAGGCCAATATTCATGGCTGGAGTGTTGGTTGCAGCGGGGGCAACTTTTACCCAAGGCATTGCAATTTTACTTATGAATTTTACGCTATTTTGTGTGGCATCGATGTGTCTTGGCATTGCACAAGGCTGCGCTGGCTTCTACCGTTATGCAGCGGCAGACAGTGCGGAGGACTCACAAAAATCGCGAGCGATATCCTATGTGCTTGCCGGAGGGTTGCTGGCGGCTTTTTTGGGTCCTGAAATTGCCCGCAATACTGTTGGGCTCGTGCCCGGACACTTATATGCGGGGTGTTTTTTCAGTATAGCCTTGGTGCAGATCTTTTCACTCGTAACCCTCAGCGGGATAGATATTCCAAAACCTAATCGCACCAAGGCGGGAGGGCGGCCGATCAACGTGTTTTTTAAAATGCCAACCTTTGTTGTTGGTACAATTAGTGCTGCGATTGGATATGCACTAATGAGTTATATGATGACAGCGACCCCATTACAAATTGTGAATATAGCTAAGCTAGGCACGTCGGCAAATGCTACAGTCATCCAGTGGCATGTTGTTGCGATGTTTGCCCCAGCTTTTTTTACCGGAAATTTGATTGCACGATATGGCGCACAGGTCATTTTGGCATTTGGCATTTTAACTTATTTCTTGGCGATTGGCTGTGCACTGGCTGGTAACACGTTTTGGTGGTATTTCGCTTCATTGGCGTTGATGGGGCTTGGATGGAATTTTTTGTTTATTGGAGGCAGTTCTCTTATAGTCAGCGTTGCGCAGCCGGAAGAACGCGGTCGCGTTCAGGGCATTGCTGATCTGATGACCACTGCAACGGTTGCAGTTGCATCGCTGACGGCAGGGGTGTTGCACAGCCAGTTTGGTTGGAAAGTGATGGTATTGTCTGCATTGGGACCGGCGGTAATCATTGCGGCGTCAATTTTGTGGCTGGCGATCTCGCGTTCTACTAAAGGATAATATTTACCGAGGTTCATGCGCGTTTGAGCATATGGGCTGATGATAACAATAGCGTCGCCTGTGCTGATTGATCCACTTTGATGGTTATTGAAGCCCTTCATTCTGCCAATCTTTGTCTTGTTTTGAAACGTCATGCTGCAATGCAGCATTAATATACTTCCCATTTCACTATATACGAAATGGCAATAATTGATGTTTGAATAATATTTTACTTTGAAAAAAAGGAAAAAGTGGCCGTGAGCGTACTCACGACCGAGTCCAGGGAGGAAACACGCAAACAATAGTTTGGTGCATTGCAATATATGGAAGCAATCGCATTTTAAGTCAACCCCACTGACCATTTTATCATTAAAAAAGATTACTGTTATCCGCCCAAACTATTTGTTGCGGGTTTCATGTAGTTTTTTAGAAATGGTGAGGATCTAAAACTAAAGACAACATTATGACTCAGCAAAAGTTCACTATAGTGGCCTTGATTTAGGTAGGGGTGGCATTTTTGCAAAAATGTTTGCTGGATCCTCATAAAGTTCTCTCATTTTGTCTAGCTCATGAGCGGAGTCTCGCTTCGCAAGACGTTTGCCAGTCGCATCGCAAACAAGTGCATGGTGGCAATATTCCGGCACAGGTAAGTTTAGTAACGCCTGTAATAAACGATGCAGATGGGTGAATTGGGCAAGATCATTGCCACGCGTCACAAGATTTATCCCGTCCAATGCATCATCAACAACGACTGATAAATGGTAAGAGACGGCAATGTCAGCTCTCGCGATTACTACATCGCCGAACTCCTCAGGCTTGGCTACTTGATGGCCAGTGATGTGGTCAAACCATAATAACGGGTTAGGACTCATTTGTTGCGTCATTTTCAGCGCCGCATTCATACGTAACCGCCAAGCTGGTTCCCTCCCTGCAGCCCGACGCAGATTCTGCTCGCTAGAGCTTAAAAGCTGATCCGTATTGATTGTCAATAGCTGGGCACGTTGATCTGTTTTCACCTGTGGGGATGGCAATGCATGTGGAGCGCTTAATACCCCGTTCAACTCACGCCGGCTCAGGTAGCAAGGATATATAAGACCTAAATTATCTAAGGTTTTTAATGCTTCTTGATATTGGGCTTTACGATGTGATTGTCGAGATAAATTCTGACTCGTGAAGCCATGGTTAGTGACATCATTAACTTTAACACCGTGCCAATTTAAGCCCAACCAAGCAAGATTCTTCAGAATTGGCGGGATAAATTCTTCCCGACAGCGTGTATGGTCAATATCATCAATCCGTAAAATCATTTTGCCGCCTGATCTGGTAGCAAAGTCATGTGCCACTCTCGCCGCATACGCGTGGCCAAGGTGCAGGGCACCTGTTGGGCTTGGGGCAAAGCGGGTGACAAAAGGTTGGCTCATGGCGGCTATCCGGCTGTTCTTCTTTTTTCAGAACTATCGTTTTATGACTGTATCGTCAATGAAGGACGGGAGTAGGGTATGATGCTAAGGTTCCTTTTGTAGTTTGATGGTTGCAATTGAAACGTCAGCCAAAAGAATAGGAGAGTAATTATGGAAATGCGAAGTTTTGGAGACCTCTCTGGTCCGTTTATCGCGCCTGCACGCGGTGGGATCGCCAGCAGTTTAATCATACTTCTGCATGGTTGGGGTGCCGATGGTAATGACCTTGCCGATCTTGCCCATCCGATTTCAATCCGTTTTCCGGGTGCAGCGTTTTTTGTGCCAAACGGACCAGCCCCATGTAAAATGAACCCTGCAGGCCGGGAGTGGTTTGATATTGATGACCGGGTAAATGGCCCAATTATGGCGGCACCTTTTATTGATAATGCTCTCGCAGATGCATTAGATGTATTGAATTTATCAGTATCTGCACTGGCGCTGGCTGGTTTTTCGCAAGGCGGGATGATGAGCCTTCATTGTGGATTGCGTCAGACTCCAGCGCCAGCCGCAATTATCAGTTTTTCTGGCACTCTATTGCTTCATGAAGATCTAATTGAAAATAGCACCAGTGCTCCATATTCGCCTGTGCTGCTTGTCCATGGAACCGAGGATGAAGTGGTGCCGTTCCAATTTCAAGCAGCATCTCGCGATATATTACAAGCCCGGTCAATTGAGGTTGAAACTGTGGACTGTGTTGGCCTTGGGCACGGGATTGACCCTGAAGGGTTGTCAGCGGCAATTAAGTTTCTGGCTAGATATCTTCCAAACTAAATCTTCTTTGGCCAAATCATGGCACTTAATAAGGATCGATTAATTAGCTCCAAAATGAGTATAAAATCATCAGCCAGAGTGCCATGGTATATTTGGTGGTATTATTGATTTTCTTTACGTATATCAAAATCCAAGGGTTGTGTTTGTATGGATGTCATGTTTTGCTTTCATCGCTGGGACACCGGCAAAGGAAAGGATATCCATGAACGTAGGTAGCTTTTCACCAGCCTTGGTTTTGAATGCGGATTTTCGGCCGTTAAATTATTTTCCCCTGTCTCTATGGTCATGGCAGGACACAATAAAGGCTGTTTGTTCGGACCGTGTGACAATCATTTCCGAATATGACGTGTCTATTTCATCTCCAAGCACTAAAATTAGTCTGCCGTCAGTGATTGCGCTAAAGGAATATGTGCCGCAAAAACGCAATCCAGCCTTTACCCGCTTTAACGTATTCCTACGTGATCGGTTTTCGTGTCAATATTGTGGTGTTGGATTCTCAGCTTCGGAGTTGACCTTTGACCACGTCGTGCCGCGGTCTCGGGGCGGTCGCACGACTTGGACCAATGTAGTAGCCGCATGTAGCCCGTGTAACCTCCGTAAAGGTAATAAACTCCCAGGGCAAAGCAATATGAAGCCTTTGGTTAAACCCATGGCGCCAAATGTATGGCAACTGCAAGAAAATGGGCGTGCTTTTCCACCCAATTACCTGCATGAGTCTTGGCGTGATTATTTATATTGGGATAGCGAATTACAGGTCGATGAGTAAGTTAATTTAAATGGCCTGATGGCGCGGGGCTTAAATTTTTTCAGCAATTTTGATAGCGGTCCTGCAACCCTTTTGGATCACATCATGCAGCATTTTGTAATGCCGTGCCTCGCGTCCCTTGTAATCGACCGCAATATCCCGATGTTCGAGTTCTTCATCGCGGAACCGTTCAATTGTCTTTTTCAGACTTGCTTCATCAGAACCGAGATTTTCTGCCTGTTTCTGATAATGTTCGCCAATCACCTCTTCCACAGCGATTGTGCATGCCATGGCCGCCTTTGGCCCCATTGCCGCTGTCACCAAACCGAGCGCAAACCCGGCAGCCCCCCAGACTGGATCCAAAAAAGACGGTCGTACTTTGCGGTCATTGATAAGCGTGTCAAAGGTTTCAAGATGCTCAACCTCTTGTTCCATCATATGACGAATTTCGTCACCCATTTCATGTTTACCAAGCACGACAAGCTGGCCTCGATAGATTTGTTGGGCCGCACGTTCACCAGCATGATCAACACGAATGTATTTCTCAAGGTCGGATCGTTTTGTAGTATCTTTGTCGCCAGTCATAAGAATACCTTTGGTTGTTTTCGTGAAAATGGACGAATTAATTGCGTCTCATCGAAATAAGAGCCGCCGCGATAATGTCAAGACTGATCAGTGCATTCCAGCCTGCCATCGATAAGCCAAAGAGCGACCATTGTACCTCATCACAGCGCACGAGCGGTGTGTTAAGCAGTTGCTGGGTCAAAGCTTTGATGTCACCATCATATAGCAGATTGGCCGAGCATCCGGTTGGTCCAGCCCAAAGCCCATATTCAATACCAGCATGATAACCGCCGAGGGCCACGCTGATACTGCCGGCAATAAAAGTCAGCCAAAGCATGCCGCGCGGCATAACGCCGCGTAGTCCAATAAACGCCGCAACCATTACTGCGAGATGCGGCCATCGTTGCCAGATGCACAAACTGCAAGGTGCAAGTCCTCCAACATATTCAAATAGTAAAGCACCACCAAGTAATGTGGTGGAAATGCCGCCAGCAATACTGAGGCCGAGCCGTTGGCTGATGGGTGGAATGAAAGTTGGTTTTATCTTGTTAACCATAGAGTTCCCGCGAACAAACAGACAAGAATGGTGATAAGCAGGATAACTACCCTAGGGTTTCCATTGTTTTTTGCAATGCCTGCAACAATTGCAAACCGAAGCCCACGACCAATGATCGAGGTCAGAATAAATGGTATAAGGCCGAACCCGCCAATACCCGCACTAACTGCAATAATCTTGTAAGGCAGTGGCGAAAAAGCTCCAAGAAATACTAGAAAAATACCAAACTTCACAAATCCAACCTCAACTGCGGTAAAGGCTGCAGGAGCAGCTAGGGTTTCAGGTAACATTACAAGCCACTCGGATAGGTAAGGGCTAAAAAATTTGCCCACCGCCCAACCGCCGACACCGCCAAAAACCGATGCCATGGTGCAGCCCAGGGCAAGCTGGCGCCACCGTTTGGGCTGGGCAAGCACAGT
>CACEJY010000004.1 GCA_902559985.1 uncultured SAR116 cluster alpha proteobacterium
CCGTTCCTGTTGTGATGCCACGACCGTTGTAACCAATTGGCGAGTAGAGATTATCGGCAAGCTTGTGAATATGCGGCAGATGGTCACGTGTCATTGCAATTTGGCCTTGCCAGGCCTCATCAAAACCCACCCACCCTAGTTCGGGAAACAGGCGAGCAAGCTTCTTTTGTGCCCATCGGTGTGACACCCCAACACTTCGATTGCCCATCACATTTCCCATCGAGCCAATGATCAGCCGTTCAGAATCATCTCGCCGCAGGCTGAACATGATTTTACCCGTATCCCATAGCCCCTGTTTTTGCGGCAAAATATGTTTAATTCGATCGCCGAGCGGAGTTGTGGCAAGCTGGAAATAATTGATCTTGGTAAAGCTATATTTCAACCCTGGCCACAAATCATCAGTATAGGCGTTGGTACCAAGAACAACATGACGCGCCATCAGCGTGCCTTTGTTTGTGATCACTCGCCATAGACCAGTTTCCTGCTGGAGTTTTTTTGCCCTTGCGCCAACGCTTATCAGTGCACCAGCTGCAATCGCTACTCGGGCTAGACCACGGCAATAACCCATCGGATTAATCGTTCCAGCACGCCTATCAAGAAGAGCACCATAAAAAGCCGAACTGCCAATATAAGATTCAGCCTCATCTCGCGATAATAAATCAACAGGCTCACCAAGCCTGTCCCACTCCGCCTTCCGCGAGACTAAATCAGCAAATCCAACTGGCCCATCTGCCGCATGAAATGTTCCGGTTCGGGTCGCGTTACATTGAATCTGATATTTTTCAATCAGTGAAAATACATAATCTGGCGCACGGCTAAAATGGCTGATAAAACGATCGCCATCATCTTCACCCAATATTTTGCGGACATCTTGCGGCGGTAGCCATGCCGCAGCATTTACTAAACCAACATTACGCCCCGACCCACCAAACCCAATTTGACTGGCTTCAAGAACGTGACATGAAAGCCCTTTCTCAGCGCAATGCAGAGCGGTCGAAAGACCAGTAAAACCACCACCAACAATAGCAACATCAACCTGCCCTTGAACAGCGCTATTCTGGCTGGGATCAGTTTCAACTGCAGTTGTATTCCAAATTGAAACGGGATCACCTCGTCGCAAATGTCCTACCTCCTGCTAATTTTGTTGTGCTTAACGTTTAAACTATTACCCACTGGCCAAAGATCTGTCCATAATCTGTACTAACGCTTACCCCGCAAAACACATCAATTTTGCGCACTCACGTGGCTTGTCTTTGATGTTTTTACTCACGCTAGTTGCTGCATATTTATACATCAGCAACTTGTCAGCTTACCTGTCAATCCAGCGTACTAATGGTAGTTTGAAAAGAACCAAAAGGGCTAATAAAAAGCCCGGCACCATCACCATTAAAATGGCATCCTCAATTGGCACAAAATCGCCAAAAAAACCGATCAAAATGCCTCCAATTGTAAGGCCGCCGAACGAAACGCTGGACCACCAAGTCATAACCCTTGCTCGATAATCTTCATCTACTTTTAGTTGTATCAGCGTCTGCGCACCAATGCCCACAACCGTTGTGGTGAAGCCCGTTAGTGCAAAAATCAAACTCATGGGAATAATCACGCTTGTCATTTTGAGGCAAGCCGTTCCCAAAATACCAACAGCCAACATCGGCCAAAGACAACGCTGGATGAAATCTGGTGGCAGTTTTCCAAGCCCAATCCAAATTGAAGCCAGCAATGCTCCAATCCCTGCCGCAGCTGTAGCAATTGCTAATGCCTGGCTGCCGCCACCCAGAATTTGACCAATAATCGCAGGCTGAATTTCCAGAACACCGCGCACCAGAAAGCTATTCAGCGCGACAACACATAGAGCAGTAAAAATTAGCGGGGTTTGCAGCGCAACATTGCCACCATCACACAACTTTTGAAAAAACCTATCGGTATTTGGCTTTGACTTGGCTCGCGGTTCAAGTGGTAATAATGTTAAAGCTAGAATCAGTGGCGCATAGAGAATAACCGCCAGCCCAAATGTGTTTGCAAGACCTAAAATCACAATTGCAAAGCCCGACAACCCAGGGCCAACAACACGAGCCATGTTCCATGAAACCGAATTCAATCCAATGGCGCTGGCAAGGTAAGGGCGAGGCACCACAATTGAAATAAACACCAGCCGGATTGGATGGTGAACAGCGCTAAGCAGGCCAAGCAAAAGCGATGTTACCACCAATGTGTGGATGTTATGCATCTCAAAATATTGTAGGCCAAAGATTATAAAGCTGATGATCATCATTAGAATTTTTGTAATTAAAAAGGCACGCCGCATGTTCCAGCTTTCGGCATAGACAGCAATGAATGGACCAATAATACCAACCGGCGCCATCAGGGCAATTGAAACGAAGCTTGTCCAAAATGTTGATTCTGTGATCTGCCATGTTAGCCAACCAAGCCCGACCTTTTGAATCCAAGTTCCGAGTAATGACATTGTGTTGGTCAGAAAATACGCCACAAAGGGGCGAACGGTTAACGCATTAATCTGTTCCGTCATGTTGTTGTTGCGACCCATCTAAATGCTCTCGAGAAAGCTCGAAAGCACCGTGTTAAACTGAGGCGCATCTTCACAATAAGGGGCATGGCCCACACCCGCTAGTTGGGTATGTCTCGCGTTAGGCAACTCAGCCCGGAGGGCCGCACCAGCGGTTGGTGAGACGACGATATCCATCTCACCAGTTAAAATCATAACCGGCGCAGTAATATTTGTAAGCAAGCTAGTTGTGTCAAGGTAATGCATGGCCGTGCCGCCCGAAATAATACCCTCCACCCTGACATCGCCCGCTACCGAAACCAGAAAGGAAAAGATGTCAGGGGCAATATCTCGAGCCAGCATTTTTTGGATCCGCACCCTACCATAAGTTGAATCATCCATGCTCTCGCGCTGACGGATTCGCTCCATCACAGCGTCATCCAAGGGGGTGCCAAATGGATGGGCATGCCCTTTGTGGGTGCAAGACAGGACCAACCCTGCACATAAATCAGGATATTTAGAAGCAATTATTTGTGCCTGCATGCCACCCATCGAATGCCCAATTATAATCACTGGACCAAAATCAAGGTTTCTAATCAGACCTGCGGTTTCATTGGCAATTGCTGCCATACTGCTGTCACCGACAACATGCGATTCACCAAATCCAGGCGCATCAATGGCAATAACAACATTTTCGTTAAAATACGAAATCTGTTGGGACCAGCTTTTACTACTTCCATTAAACCCATGAAGGAAAACCAATGCAGGTTTAGATTTTTCATTGCTCGAAATTTTTAGGCAAGCATCACTCATGCGATAAGAGGTTGCGACCCCACTTTTTTTATTAACAAACAGTTTTGAGGGCGGCAAACACCTCAAAGCATCCTGAAAGGAGCTCATATTAAATCCCTTGTCGAGTGGATTACAAACTTGCAATATCACTTGTAGACAAATCTGGCGAAGTGTAACAGAGTAAATCGTTCGGCTCGTGGATTGCCGTATAAAAAATTTAATAAAAGGGAGAGTTAAATGAAATTTTCACGATTTTTAGCGGTCAGCATTGCAGCGATAGGCTTATCAGTCTCTGCAAATGCAGCTGACCTTCGTGTTGGCTTAAAGTCCGAGCCAAGTTCTATAGATCCTCATTATCATAACCTCGGCCCCAATAATGGGTTTGCAACTCATATTTTTGGAACTTTGGTTGGAAGTGATGAAAACCAGCAACATTACCCAGACCTTGCTACATCCTGGAAACCAGTTAATGACACCACTTGGGAATTTAAACTTCGTAAAGGTGTAAAATGGCATGATGGATCTTCATTCAGCGCCGATGATGTTATGTTCACTGTTGAGCGCGCTCAGAATGTGCCTAACTCACCCTCAAGCTTTGTGACTTACTTAAAGGGCAAGACTTTTAAAAAGATTGATTCCCACACAATTCATGTTGTCACCGCAAAACCTTACCCTCTGATGCCAAATGACCTCAGCACAGTAAAAATAATTTCTGCAAAGGCCGGCAAGGGCGCAAGCACTGAAGATTACAATAGCGGCAAAGCAACAGTCGGAACTGGCCCCTACAAATTTATTGAGTGGGTGCCAGGTGACCGCATAGTGCTTGAGCGGAACGACGCTTATCATGGCACTAAAGCCGCGTTTGATAAGGTGATTTTCAAACCAATCAAGGCAGGACCTGCACGTATTTCGGCCCTCCTAGCTGGAGATGTTGACTTTATTGACAATGTTCCCCCCCTTGATGTTGCTAGACTCAAAAAAGATAAGAACGTTCAGTTAAGTAGCGGCCCATCAAACCGCGTTATTTACTTACACATGGATCAATTCCGTGAAAATTCCCCTCACATTACAGCCAAAGATGGCAGCCCAATCAAAAACCCACTAATGGATGTGCGGGTTCGAAAAGCTATATCTCTATCAATTAACCGTGATGCAATCGTATCACGTGTTATGGAAGGTATAGCCGTCAAGGCAGGTCAGCTCTTGCCAGCAGGCTTTCACGGTGTCTCTGACAATATGAAACCAGACCCATACGACACAAAGATGGCTAAAAAGCTCATGGCTGATGCAGGCTATCCTGATGGATTTAAAATGACTATCCATGGGCCGAATGATCGTTATATTAACGATGCCAAAATTGCCGAAGCCCTCGCACAAATGTTAAACCGTGTCGGTATTGACGCCAGCGTCGAAACCATGCCTAAAGCTGTGTATTTCAAGCGTGCCTCTCGGGGTGGCCCAAACAAATCACCTGAATTCAGTTTCATGCTTCTTGGATGGGGTGCAGGTTCCGGTGAGGCTTCTTCTCCGCTCAAAGCCCTTCTTCATACCTATGACAAGTCAAAAGGTATGGGTGCAGCTAACCGAGGACGTCACACAGACGCTAAAGTCGATGCGCTTATCCAAAAAGCGTTGGCGACTGTTGATGCTGACGCACGAGGCAAACTACTTGCTGAGGCAACTGAAAAGGCCGTCGGAGAAAATTACGGTGTGATCCCAATGCACTACCAGGTCAATACTTGGGCTGCAAAGAAAGGTTATAGTTACTTGCCGCGTACTGATGAGCGGACAATCGTAACTGGCCTGTCTGGCAGCTAAAGAAAACGACAAAAACATTAATGCCTCACATTGCTCTGAAGAAAATGCGATGTGAGGCATAGTTTTTCCTTCAGGATCGAAAAATGACAGCATTCATTCTCCGACGATCACTACAGAGCATTATTGTCCTTTTCGTAATGTCATTAATAGTCTTTGTTGGCGTGAATCTTGTTGGTGACCCTGTTGACATGTTGATCAACCCAGAAGCCGATCAGGCTGAAATTGATCGAGTTATTCGTGATCTTGGACTTGATCGACCTGTTTCAGAGCAATATTGGTATTTTGTTGTAAATGCATTCCAAGGTGACCTTGGACGCTCATTCATTTTTGGAGAACCCGCGCTGAAATTAATTATCCAACGCATGCCTGCAACGATGGAGCTAGCATTGTTTTCACTTTTAATGGCTGTTGTGTTCGGGATTCCCCTAGGAATATACGCTGGTTTAAAACCAAACAGTAAAGTCAGCAAAACGATAATGGCCGGATCTATACTAGGATTCTCAATGCCGACTTTCTGGGTTGGTATTATATTGATCATGTTTTTCTCTGTAAGCCTTGGTTGGCTGCCATCAACTGGGCGTGGAGAAGTTGCCACATATTTTGGCATTACAAGTTCTATTTTCACGCTTGACGGGCTCTCACATATATTTTTACCGGCATTCAATTTAGCCTTATTTAAGCTATCATCAGTTATCCGGTTGGCCCGAGCGGGAACACGAGAAGTAATCCTCCAAGACTATATAAAATTTGCACGCGCAAAAGGCGTAGCCGAATCTCGGGTAGTTCGTGTTCATCTTTTGAAAAACATCATGATACCCGTTGTTACAATTATCGGCTTGGAATTTGGTTCACTTATAGCATTTTCAACTGTTACCGAAACGGTATTTGCCTGGCCTGGCATGGGCAAGCTCATCATTGACTCAATTTATAATCTCGACCGACCAGTCGTAGTGGCTTATCTAATGATTATTGTGGTAATTTTTGTTACCCTGAACTTAATTGTTGATATACTTTATTCGGTTCTTGACCCCCGCGTCAGAATAAAGGGGGTAAGTTAATGAGCGCGCCCTCGCAAACCCAGAATGCAAGCCTTCCAGCATCAGGTTTAAGAAAATTTTGGTCGGATTTCTCAGAGAGTCCAACTGCTGTAATCGCGCTTTTCGTCTTTTTTCTAATTTTGTTCATCGCCATATTTGCACCTTGGGTCTCACCATCAGACCCCTATGACTTAACGAGCGTCGACATAATGAATAGTCGCTTGCCACCAGGTTCTGAAGATTTTTCAGGAAACTTTTATTTGTTAGGGACAGACGGTGCTGGCAGAGACATGCTTTCTGCTATCTTTTATGGCCTCCGAGTAAGCTTGGGAGTTGGAGCACTCTCTGGATTTGTTGCCCTCATAATTGGAGCTGCTTTAGGCTTGTCTGCAGCATATTTTGGTGGCCGGTTTGAAACTATCACGATGCGAATTGTAGATATTCAATTAAGTTTCCCATCTATTTTAATGGCGCTAATTATTTTAGCCGCTTTTGGTAAAGGTGTTGAAAAAACAATAATAGCACTAATTTTAGTCCAATGGGCCTATTATGCCAGAGCTGCAAGAGCCAGCGCTTTGGTTGAAAAAAACAAAGAATACGTTGAAGCCGCACATTGTCTTGCATTAGGCAATAAACGCATAATTTTAAGTCATATTGCGCCAAATTGTATGGCGCCATTGATCGTGGTTGGCACTTTGCAAACTGCGCACGCGATATCTCTCGAGGCCACTCTCAGTTTTTTGGGTTTAGGGCTGCCAATCACAGAGCCATCTCTCGGCCTTTTGATCGGAAATGGCTTTGAGTATATGTATTCTGGTGATTTTTGGATAAGTATTTTTCCTGGCGTTGCACTCCTGATCACTATTGTTTCCATCAACTTAGTTGGTGACCAACTGCGTGACATGTTCAACCCTCGCCTACAAAAATGAGACAGACCATGGAACCAATTTTAGAAATTAGCGACCTACAAACACATTTTTTCACGAAGGCCGGAATTCTGCGAGCTGTGGATGGTGTTAGTTTTGAAATTGGGGCCGGAGAGATCGTGGGTCTTGTTGGTGAGTCTGGCTCAGGAAAGTCAATAACTGGATTTTCTATAATTGGTTTAGTGGACTCCCCTGGGGAAATAATTGGCGGCACGATCAAGTTCAAAGGCGAAGATTTAAACGACTTGTCAAATGAACAAATGCAGCACGTTCGTGGCAATAGAATTGCGATGATATTTCAAGATCCAATGATGACGCTAAACCCTGTATTACGTATCGAAACACAGATGATTGAGGCAATTCAAGCGCACGACAACAAAATTAGCCGAGAGGATGCTCGTATCCGATCGCGCGATGCTCTTGGGCTTGTAGGGATATCTTCACCAGATGAGAGGCTTCGCGCTTATCCCCACCAATTTTCGGGAGGCATGCGCCAACGCGTTTCAATCGCAATAGCTATGTTAAACCGCCCCGACTTGATCATTGCTGATGAGCCAACGACCGCTCTGGATGTTACCATTCAGGGCCAAGTTATTAGTGAAATGCAAAAGCTATGTCGCGAGACAAAGACTGCTTTGCTATGGATTACTCATGATCTAGCCGTTATAGCCGGCATCGCAGACCGAGTTTGCGTTATGTACGCAGGGAGAATAGTTGAACAAGGGTTGGTTGCCAATACAATTGCCAATCCCCTCCACCCCTATACTCGAGGGTTGATGGGAAGTGTACCAAGCCAAAATCAACGCGGCAAACCGTTGCAACAAATCAACGGTATGGTTCCCTCAATGCTCAGCCTTCCACGAGGCTGCGCCTTTCAAAATCGTTGTAGCTATGTGACGGAAAAATGTTCAACTGAACGACCAGACATCACACACCTAAGCGATAAGAGACAAGTTCGCTGTTTTAACGTTTCCGAGGTGCCATAATTATGATGCCAATTTTAAAGGTAGAAAACCTCTCAAAAGATTTTGTGAAGTCATTGGACCTCGTGGCTAAAGGTTTGAACAAGATTGGACAAAATTACAAAGAAGAGATTGTCCACGCTGTTGATAACGTAAATTTTTCAATTTTTAAGGGTGAAATAGTGGGCGTGGTCGGGGAGTCAGGGTGTGGCAAATCCACTCTTGGGCGAATGGTTGCCGGTATTCTGCAACCTACCGAAGGAAGGGTTGAGTTTGACTCAGGTCAAATTGAAAACAAAAAAATACCTGACGCCCTACTAACTCAAATGATTTTTCAAGATCCGTTCTCCTCTCTCAATCCTCGCAAACGTGTTATTGATATAATCACAGAAGCACCCCTCTACCACAAGTTGATAACCAAATCCGAAAAGCGTGCATTTGCATCAGAGATGCTGCAGCGAGTTGGTCTTGACCCTGATACATTACAGCGTTATCCCCATCAGTTTTCTGGCGGACAAAGACAACGGGTAGGCATTGCACGGGCGCTCGCCGTATCCCCAGAGTTTTTAGTTTGTGATGAGTCAATTGCCGCACTGGATGTTTCAATTCAGGCCCAAATCATCAATCTGTTTGTTGAGTTGAAAGACAAATATGACCTGACCTATCTTTTCATCAGCCATGATATTGGTGTGATTGAGCATATCTCAGACCGTGTTATCGTTATGTATTTGGGAAGAATTGTTGAGACTGCGCCAATCAAAACCTTTGTCAAACAGCCAAACCATCCCTATACCCAAGCTCTTTTAGAAGGGGTGCCGCGCCTTGAAGTTGGAAAGCGGCAGTATGAGCCGATCAGTGGAGAGATTCCATCACCCCTATCACCACCAACGGGCTGCCATTTTCACCCACGTTGTAAATCCGCAACAGCGCGATGTGAGAGAGAAAAACCTGCATTACGGGAAATTGCCGCAGCACATTTTTCTGCATGTCATTTGAATGACGAGACATAATCTTTGCAATCAGGATACCTTTACCGCCTCATTTGCCAGACCCATTACGCAACCGGTTAATACGGTTGCGCCCTTTGCAATAGCTTCAGAGCTGGTATACTCTTCCGGGCAGTGACTCAAACCATCACGGCAAGGAATGAAAATCATTGCCGCTGGAGCAATTCTGGACAGATGCGCGGTATCATGGCCTGCCCCGCTTGATATATTAATCGCAGAGAGACCATTTGCTTTCGCCGACTCCTCTAACATTGTCATCAAATTACCATTCATTGGTGCTACGTCTGCTGCGGCAAGCTGTTGAACCGTGACCCTACAATTACGTGTTTTGGCAGCCTGATCACAAGCCCGTTCAAATGCCTCAAAAAATGAAACTCGAGCACGGGCATTTACGGCGCGTAAATCAAGGGTCATTTCAACCTGCCCAGGCACTATGGCAGCGCCATTTGGAAAAACGTCGATTTTCCCAATAGTGGCAACGAAATGCTGATTTTCATCGCGAGCAATCTCGCTGGCTAATGCGCTGGTCTTTTGAATAATATCAGCTGCAGCCACTAATGCATCTTGCCGTTCGGCCATGCTTGTTGTGCCACTGTGGCCAGCCTGACCAGTGATTGAAATACCGTAGCGGTAAATCCCTGGTATAGCAGTCACAATACCTATATCTTGGCCATTGCTATCGAGAATTTTAGCTTGCTCAATGTGAAGCTCGAGGCATGCCTTTATCTGGCTGGCATCTGAGCGCGGTCCATCACTTGCTTGACCACTTCCGCCAATGCGGGATATCTCAGCACCAAGTCTGCGGCCTTCAGAATCAATTCTCTCAAGCATTTCAGATGTGATTAGTCCAGCCATATGCCGGCTACCGAGACAAGACGTACCCCAGACATTCAACTCTTCGCCAAGATAATCGACAATTTCTAAATCAAATGGCAGTTCTATCCTTTTTTCATTCAGATAATGCACCACCTCCAACGCGGCAACCACACCGGCAATTCCATCAAAACGGCCACCTGCTGGCACAGTATCAATATGCGATCCGATAATAACTTTTCCAGCGTTATCAACATTCTGCTTACCCTTGCGAACGCCAATCAAATTTCCACCAGTATCAATATGGCAAGCAAGCCCCGCAGCCAAGAACGTTTTACGAAGCCACTCCCGCCCCCGATCAAATTCGGGGCTGAACACGAGGCGAGTATGCGGACGGTCAGGTTCAGTTATGGTAGCAAGATGGTCAACTGCGCTGGTAATCCGCGATATCTGGTCTGGGGCTGTAATTTTCGTCATATTAGATCATCATCTATGGTTTTATTATGGTGATCAACAGCGTACCCTTTGCACTCGGATGTTGTCGAGCCGAACATGAACAGTTTCTGCAGTAAATGGTTGATCATGAATTGTAATCAATCATACCCTAGAGATCTCGTACTCGTAAGATCGTTGTCAGGAGATACGGATGAAATTAGTCGATGAGCTGAAGTCCAAAAAAGACGAGCTAGCAACATGGCGCCAACATCTGCATGCAAACCCAGAAATTGCTTATGAAGAGAAAGACACATCAAACTTTGTTGCGGCTAAGCTGGAAAGCTTTGGGGTCGAGGTACATGGTGGCTTTGGTGGCACTGGGCTTGTTGGAGTTATTCATGGTAATCAGGGCGACCCAGCCAGCGGCAAGGCGATAGGTCTTCGCGCCGATATGGACGCACTTCCAATGTCGGAAGAAACGAACCTTACTTATGCATCACAGCGCCCCGGCCGAATGCATGCTTGCGGTCATGACGGGCATACAACGATGCTGCTCGCCGCCGCCAGGCATTTTGCGCAAACACGAGAGTTTCATGGCACCATTTATTGTATTTTTCAACCAGCCGAAGAGGGCGGCAACGCTGGTGCTCGGTCCATGATCGATGACGGGCTGTTTGAAAAATTCCACATGGACTCCGTCTGGGGCATGCATAATTGGCCTGGGCTTGAGGTTGGACGTGCAGTCGCTCATTGCGGACCAGCTATGGCAGGAGCCGATATTTTCATTTTAACGATTGAGGGTAAAGGTGGTCATGCTGCGATGCCGCATCTGACCCGAGATCCGGTTGCGGCAGCGGGACTGTGCATTGTTGCCTTGCAAACGTTAATTTCACGCCAGCTTGACCCATTTGATCATGCATTGATTTCATTAACAAAGCTCGACGCTGGAAGCGCGTACAATGTGATCCCTGCAAACGCCACCATTGGAGGTACCTTACGCACGATGGAAGCAGATACGCGCCTTCGCATGATCCGTGATATTGAAGCGGTCGCCCAAAATGCGGCAGCGACAGTGGGGTGTAATGTTTCCATGGAATTGCGCCCAGGCTATCCGCCAACCTTAAATCATGAAGTTGATGCCCTTTTTGCGCGTGATATCATCGCCGATATGCTTGGCCCAAATGGGTTGGAGACGGGGATGAAACCAGTTATGGGTGCCGAAGACTTTTCATTCATGTTGAACCAAAAACCAGGGGCCTATATCTGGCTGGGTGCAGGTCTTGAGTCAGAAAACCTGCACAGCCCACATTTTGATTTCAATGATGAAATTTTACCAATTGGAGCCAGCCTCTGGGTTCGGCTTGCCGAATCCAAACTTGCCCAAACCCGATAGTGCTAGATCACAGTCTAAATGCGTTTACGCCAAACAAACTGGCTAAAAACTTTTTGGAACTCAATAATATTGAAACCAAGATTCTATTCCGGTTTTGCAATAACCGGAGGTGACACCTCGGCAGGAATTGGGCATTGATAGGGTGTTTTCGCCTGGCGTTCGTCATGCACCATGCGGGCTGCTTTCAATGTTTCTGGCGACTGAATTAATGCGCCTGCTGTTGCTGCCATTACCTTTGCCGCATGCACCATGCCCTTATGAGCAGCAGGTGCCTTTCCCTGCGCCACTGTTTGCCAGGTATGGAAGGGTGTGCCAACAGCACAAGTAGCAACACGCGCCTGTACCGTAGGCACAACCCAACTAACATCACCAACATCAGTTGAACCCTCACCTCCAATATTTATCCGGTCGAGTGGTGCAACAAAATCACAAAGTGGTAGATTTTCCGGGGTTTCACGTCCAATACGTTGAAAACTTGCAGTGATATCATCTTTGGTCAGAGTTTTGCGAATGTCATTAGCAAGGCCGACATCATCTGCCTCAAAAGGCACCGGACCAAGTTTCTCAAATTCATGCTGCATCACTTCTTCTAGCGGGCGATTACCAACTAAATTTGATACACCTGAATAGACCTTCGCCTCAACAGTTGTGCCAGTCATCATAGCAGCGCCATCAGCAATGCTGCGCACCCGTGCCACCAAATCACGCAAAGCGTCCAGGTCAGCAGCCCGAACCAATTGTCTCACCGTGGCTTTTGCCTGGACTACATTTGGCGCAACACCACCAGCATCCAGATAAGCATAATGCACCCGCGCAGAATCCGGCATATGTTCACGCAAATAATTTACTCCTATATTCATTAGTTCACATGCATCGAGCGCACTGCGACCAAGTTGTGGGGCCGCAGCCGCATGTGCCGCCTTGCCATGAAAGGTAAAATCAATGCGCGAATTAGCAAGCGAATGACCATGCTGAACCGCGTTGAAGGTGGATGGATGCCACGAGATCGCTGCATCAACATCATCAAAGAGTCCATCGCGCGCCATGTAGGCCTTAGCAGCACCACCTTCTTCAGCAGGACAGCCATAATAGCGCACCCTCGCCACAATCTCGTTCTCGGCAAGCCAGTCCTTGACTGCGGTTGCGGCCAAAAGCGATGCAGCTCCAAGCAAATTATGACCACAGCCATGCCCGTTGCCACCTGCTTCAATTGGGCTTGGTTGAGCTACACCAGGAGCTTGGCTCAACTCTGGTAACGCGTCAAACTCACCAAGGATAGCGATCACCGGCCCCTTATCACCAGCCTCACCCATCACCGCCGTGGGCATGCCACAAATCCCTTCCGTAATCCGAAATCCCTCACTTTTTAGCATGATCATATGCTCAGCCACAGACGCATATTCATTATAAAGTGTTTCCGGTGTCTCAAAGACCCTATCTGATAAAGCAATAAATTCTGCTTTTTTAGCGTCAACCATTTGCCAGATTTGTTCTTCGTTCTGCATCTTCATATTATCCCCATCAACGTGGTTGCCAGACCCACCTCCAGAGCTTGCCCTAAGCACCCTCTGCAGTGGGTCCCAAATTACTTCCCCCAAATGGTAAAGCTAAAATGCATTCGCACACAAATATAAATAGACAATATTTTTCATATAACTGAATGGTTCAAGAGCAGTTGCATCAACTGGACCCACTCTAAGACTTTTGAGACCGCACATCGTAATTAAAATTTTAATTTGCAATGTATCACGCCACAGATCTTATTAATTTTTTTGGTGTCTGGGACGGCAACTGCGTCGGCAAATAAGTCCCCTGAAAATAGGCAGTTTTTTGCTCAATTTCTACGTCTATCGATTGCATCTGCGAGAACACACATCAGTTCAAACATCAAAGATGCGCCTACCCAAGCAGTACCACCTGAAGCATCGAATGGCGGTGAAACTTCTACGAGATCGGCTCCTACGAGATTTAGCCCTTGCATTAACCTAATTGACTTTTGGGCCTCAAAGGTATTTGGGCCTCCAATTTCTGGAGTACCTGTACCTGGAGCATAACTCGGATCGATAAAATCTATATCAAACGAACAATAAGTCGGCTCCTTGCCAACTATAGATTTGGCTTCTTCCATGACCGATTCAATCCCACGATCAAACAATTCCTCTACACGAATTATTCTGACACCCTGTGCTTCACCCCACTCTATATCATCTAAATTGTACGCAGTCCCTCGAATGCCAATCTGAACAACTCGTTTTGGATCAAGAAGCCCTTCTTCTATGGCGCGTCTGAATGGTGTTCCGTGCGTATATTTGAACCCCCCAAAATAACTATCAAACAGATCTGTATGAGAATCAAAATGTATCATCGCTAAGGGTTTGGCAGCTACCAATCCGCGCAAAATAGGCAGTGAAATAAGATGATCCCCGCCAGCAGTCATTGGTATAATATTTCTTTTTTGCAAATTTTTAAAAAAAGATGCCACACGATCCATACTGTCTTCAAGATCAACCGGGTTTGGACTAACGTCACCGAGGTCTGCACAATTTGCGAGAGTGAAAGGATTTATACCACTAGCAGGATTCAGTGCTCTAACCATTGTTGATAGATCACGTAATTGCCTTGGGCCATGCCTTGGGCCCGGCCTATTCGAAGTTCCTCCATCCCATGGAACACCCACAACCCCTAATTCAACACGTTTAGTCTCCGGTGCATCCATTGATAGATGTGGCAACCGCATAAAGGTCGGCATTCCTGCAAAACGAGGCATTTCGATACCAGACACAGGCTGAAAAAAGGGATTATATTGCACATCTACCTCCAAAATTTTCTCATTCTCCAATCGATATCATTCACTGTTATTCATGTGGTTTGATGCAATAGAGGAAACAAAAATTTCTTGCTCTTTAGTCTCAATCGCACCAGGTCGAAATTGTCGAACAATGTTTATGGCCAATTGCGCAGGGATACCAAGATCCCTTAAAATTATTGCAGCAACAGTGCCAGACCTGCCCAAACCACCCATACAGTGAATCGCTATTGAACTGCCTGACTTTATTGCTTCATAAAGCCTTGGCCTAAGTTTATTAAGCCTATCTAACGTATCATTTTTTGGTATGCCCAAGTCCACTATCGGAAGATGAACACAATTAATTGATCTTTTTTTTGACTCAGATAAAAGTACCCCTTGGTCACAGTAATTACTGAACTCTGCCGCTTCAACTAAAGAGAGAAAATATGAGCAACTTTCTTTTTTTAGGGCATTTAAAACACCCAGCATATCTCTCATAGAAAATGTATTGGATGAGGTTCTGCCTGGGAAAGCTGTAAGTATTAGGCTTGCCTCATGGTCTGATATTTTAACTTTTGAGAGGTTTTGCGTATTTCCTTCCAATTCTAAATATTCCTCCAAGCCTGAGTTCGCTTGAGTAGGAACGTCGATATAATTGTATGAATTCCGCGCACGAGAAATGAAATATACACAATTAACATTGCCATTGCCGCTGCGCCTGCAACATCACCCTGCTCATCAAGGTGTATCGAAGAGACCGATGCCAACGTAGTATCATAAGAGTATAGGAAAATCACACCCGAAACAGTCGTCATCGCATTACAAAAAAGGTAAATAAAAATATCAAACACGGTTGGCAGACAAACTGGTAGCGTCACACGGAAGAACATTTTATAGATCGGAACTTTTAGTGAAAGTGAAACTGACTCAAACTCATTGTCCAGTTTCTTTATTGCTGTGATAGCAGATAAATGAGACACAGTATAAAAATGGACTACAGTATTTATCACAAGTATTGCCATTGTCGCGTAAATGAAATTTAGAGGGTTATCTTTCATGTTAAAGAAGAAAATATATGCAAGTCCAAGCACTATTCCCGGTATTGCCATTGGCATCAGAGCAATCATCTGAAGAATATCCCGCAGGCTTTTATCTGCGCGCATTTTTTCTATCAGATAACTTCCAATAAAAATTATAATTGTCCCAAAAAACGCCGCGTAAAGTGACATGCGAACAGAATTAAAAAACGAGTCCCAACCAAGGCCCGCCACTTCAAAATTATAGTGCTTCAGGGTTAATGACAAATTGTACGGCCAAAATTTTACCAAAGCCCCAAACTGAGCCATACCAAGCATCAAAAAGACCAATGCCGTGATAAGCAAACAATAACAAAGGAGAAGATTGTCACGCAGTCTATGAGGCTTTGGCACATAAACCACCGCTCGAGAGGTTAGTTGTGATGCTTGCCTTTTTCGGGAAAATTGATCAAGAGCAAAAGCAAGTAATGCGGGGATTAGCAGCACTATGGATATAACCGCACCCATTTGAAAATTTTGCATGCCAACCACTTCTCGGTAAATGTCTGTGGCGAGTACATTGTAGTTTCCACCAATAACTTTTGGAACACCAAAGTCAGTGAATACAAGAATAAACACGACAAAGGTAGTGCTTATAATACCGTATTTGGCACCCGGTATAGTCACTGTAAAAAATGTCCTAAGCTTTGAGGCCTTGAGTGCATCAGAGGCCTCATAAAGGCGTGCATCCGACAAAGATAGCGAGGTAGACAAAATCATCAGCGCGTGAGGGAAAGTCCAGTAAACCGATGCCATTATAATGCCGATAGGGCCGTAGATTGAGTGTCCCAAGAGCATTTCTTTAAATACTCCTTGGTTGCCAAACCAATAAACAAGCGCGATAGCAGCAAGTATGGATGGGCTTAGCAATGGAATTAAGGAGACAACTCGAAACAATCCCTTAAATGGGATGCATGTACACTGTAAAGCAAATGCGTATAGAAATCCAAGACAGACAACTATAATCGTAGAGACAAATGCAACAAAAAGACTATGAAAAAAGGATTTAAAGAGGGTTGGTTCTTTTAAATAGAGTGCAAAATTTTCTAGACCAACAAAAACACCCTCGGCGTTTTGCATACTTTTAGACATTAATGCGAAGAGTGGCAGAACCAGAAAACAAAAGAACATAGCCAGATAAACAAAAACTAGAATTCTACCAATTTTGTCTGATTTATCAGCTGCCCGAGATTTGGACTTAAAACTAAACATTTTTAGTTATCACACTCATAGACGTTTAGGTGATTTGGTGACAACGTAAAGTTTAAATTATCGCCAATAGCAACGGATTTACTAAAATTATCAATCATTGGCTTGTCAGCTATCAAAGGTTGATCTGGCATAATCGAGGTTTCCAGATGAATTCGAAGAAACGAACCCAAAAACTCGACATCAACCACCCTCCCAACAAACGTATTACTGCTGTTTTTCTCGGCAAGTTGAACATATTCAGGTCGAGCAGCAATAATAACTTTGGTGCCCTTTTTGTAACTATGGGAGTTTATAGCTATTTGTTGATTATCAACTTTTATTGAGTCCTCGTCTAACACTTGTCCCTCAATGAAGTTAGTCATCCCAATAAAGTTGGCTACAAATGGATTGCTCGAATTGGCGTAGATGTCCTCTGGAGTTCCCGACTGCATTATCTTCCCGCTGTCCATCACAAAAATACGATCTGCGATAGATAAAGCTTCCTCTTGGTCATGCGTTACCATAACTGTTGTCAAACCAAGCCGTCGGTGAAAATTTTTTAGCTCTTGCCGCAGGTGAACCCGAACCTTAGCATCCAGAGCAGAGAGAGGTTCATCCAGCAACAAAAGATTTGGTGATGTGGCAATAGCGCGCGCCAGCGCAATTCTTTGCTGCTCACCTCCAGATAACTGGCTCGGGTATTTTGCGCTGTGATCTGACAGTCCAACGAGCGACAGCAATTCGTCCACGCGTTTTGTTACATCTTGCTTTTCCCAGCCAAGATTTTCTAGGCCATAAGCAATATTATGAAAGCATGAAAGGTTAGGGAACAGAGCATAAGACTGAAAAACAATACCAAAATCACGCTGGGAGGTTGGTAAATCCGAAATTATTTCTGAGTTTTGAATAATTGTCCCACTGGACTGCACCTCTAGACCAGCAATGCAACGCAGTAACGTAGTCTTGCCACACCCTGATGGACCAAGGAAGCAGACAAATTCACCAGGGCTGATGTCTATGGAGACATCATCAAGCGCTAAAAATTTACCAAAGTACTTGTTTAAATTTCTGATCGATAGGTAAGAATTCACATTTTCCATTATTCCTCTTGACCCTCTCAACCGTAAAAGAAAATTACGTTAACATCCAATCCCAAAGGCGGCAATTAGGAATCCTCACAATGCGAGGTTAAAAAGATTGAACTAACAAGCTTGATAAACATGTGCTGACTCGCGATGCTAAAAACGCATCATAACTAAATAAAAATAAGGGTATCTCAGACGCATAATTTCATAATAGTGTAATATTGGCGTACCATGGTGCCCAATTACCAAAAAGTTCCTGAGGGATAAGGAGGAATAGAAATGAAATTTAGTTTTAAAAAATCAGCAATAGGCGTTCTCGCATCAATGATGCTTGCTGGCGCTGCAAATGCAGGAGAGCTGTTAGTTTACTCGAGCACTGATGCCGACAACCTCAAATATTACATGGATAATTTCCAGAAGGATAATCCTGACATCAAAGTAAAAGTGGTTCGCGAGTCCACTGGTACAATGGCTGCAAAAATGATGGCTGAAAAAGATAACCCACAAGCTGATGTCCTTTTTGAGATGGCTGCAACCGTCGCCTTAAACATGGAAACTCAAGGTATGTTTCACCCATATACCCCAAAGGGAATGGATAAGATTGATCAGCGATATGTTGATAAAGAAGGGGAAGTGAATTGGGTTGGTAATTATGGTTGGGCTGGCTGTATTTGCTGGAACACAGTTGAAGCAAAAAAGCTCGGCTTGCCCAAGCCAAAAAGCTGGGCAGATTTAACCAATCCAGTATATAAAGGCTTAATCTCGATGCCGAATCCAAACTCATCAGGAACAGGGTTCCTAGATGTTTCAAGTTGGATACAGATCATGGGTGAAGATGCTGCATGGAAGTACATGGACGATCTCCACAAAAATGTGGGTGTTTATACTCACTCCGGTTCAAAGCCTTGTAAGCAATCTGGCTCTGGAGAATTCCCAATTGGTATCTCTTGGCCGGGCCGTGCCATCAAAATTATCAAGGCAGGCGCCCCAATGGAAATGATTATTCCCGAGGAGGGAATTGGTTGGGAGATGCAGGTTGTAGCAATCATGAAGGGAACTAAAAACCTTGAGGACTCGAAACGGCTCATTGATTGGACACTTGGTAACGGGATGAAGCTTTTTGGTGAGCGCCAATCAATAATCGCCGATACATCCAAAATTACGCCAGACCCTGTGCTTCCAGATTTCTTTAAGGAAGTGAATGCTAAACTGATCGATAACAAATTTGCTTGGGCGGCTGCTAACAAGAACCGCATAGTAGCCGAGTGGAAAAAGCGTTACGACGGTAAAACAGAGCCTAAAAAGTAGGCTCCCCTATAAAAAGTCTGGTGCAGAGAGCTATCCTGCACCAGACGCGACCAACACTTAAGCCCAATATAGTATTGCAACGCCGACGACCAAGAGTATTACTAAAACAACTTTGTCTAATGTGAACTTCTCTTTTAGTGCCAGAACTCCAAGCAAAACGGCAAAAAGTATCGATGTCTCTCGCAGTGAAGAAACCAACGCTACGGGTAGGTGTTGATAAGCACTGAGAACAATCAAATAACAAACAAAAGAAATTAGGCCGCCTAAAATAAAACTATGCTTATAACCGCTTGCGAGACGAGGTAAAAAGTCTCTCTCCAAAACAACCAGATAAAAAAATAAAAACAAACGATTGAATAACGCCATCGCTCCGAAGAAGGACAGGGCGCTTCCAACTGTGCGAACACCATAAGCGTCTGTAATGGAGTACAGCGCAATGAATAGCCCCGTGAATAGGGCAACTGTTACCTCCCGACTTTCTTCCCTTTTTTTCCACACCTGAAATAGCCCATAGGCAACCAAGCCCGAGCAAATGACAAAAATCCCAGCAAGTGTCTCTGTGGAAATTATGGGATCAAAAAAAATATAACTTAAACCAAAAATAAATAGTGGTGCGGAGCCTCTTGCAACAGGATAAACACTGCTTAGTGGTCCTCGGTCATATGCCTTAAAAAGTGATATGCTATAACCAGTCTGTAACATTGCACTCAGCAAAATCACAGGTAAAGCTGTCAAGTTTGGAATCCCTGCAATCAAAAGCCCTCCCAAAGCCAACGGGAGACTGCTAAAATAAATCGCCATTACAGCAATGGGCTTATCGTGTGCTGATTTTAAGATAAGATTCCAGAATGCATGCAGAAATGCAGCAACAAGAACTAAAATTATAAAAAATGCTTCCAGAGCAACCCCTCAGAATTAATCGGTTTAATCCACTCAAGTTTTGATTTTTAATTCTGCAATCATAGAGATCATCTCGAACATAATGGCAGCTGCAACCATAGACGTTATATGATTGGGGGTATCTTTTGTTGGCATCAAACAAACAACATCGCCACCGATGATATTCATTCCCCTAACCGCATGCATAAGCTCAATCGCTTCATCAACCGAAAAACCATTTACGCCTGGTTCAATGTTAGAAACAGCCGGTGCTGCAGACGGGTCAAGACAATCCAAATCAAATGTGATGTAAACAGGCCGCCCACGAAGAACAGTTTTTACCTGTTCAATTACATCGATAGCCCCCCTTTGCCGATACTCTTTCATAGTTACAATGTTATAGCCATAGTCATATGATGGCTGCAGCCAATCAAGCGTTCGTGGGTGACCGCGCAAGCCAATTTGCATCGAATGTTTTGGATCAACCATCCCTTGATCAGGCAAATACGCTCCCCAATGGGCTGCAGATTTTTTTGCACCTAAAAAATGATCTACTGTAGTAAAAACGTCAGTGTGAGCATCTAGATGTAAAAAACAGACTTTCTCTCCCTGTGTCAGAATGCCATTGGCAAGTCCCTGAACGATACCTCCAGTAATCGAATGGTCGCCTCCAATCGAAACAGGACGAGTATTAGAATTATCAATCGCTTTGAAAAAATCCGTTATTTGCTCAATGCAATGTTCATTATCATTTGCCCGAGGGAACGGGACATCACCGGCATCTATTATTTTTACTTCATTCCATGGATCAATCTTGAAGTCACCATGCGCTCGACGTTGGAGCGCGGACACATTCCTCACAGCACGTGGACCAAGGTGCTGATCACGCTCAGTTGTTCCATTACCAGTCGAATGAGGAACTCCAACAAGAGCAATATCTGCCGTTTCAAGCTTGTCTTGCGGACACCGAAAAAGAGTTGGTATGCCCCACCAATAGAGATTTTCCATCATGCTTAAATCATGTTTTTCAGCCATTTTTCAAACTCACTAAGCTTGTTAAAGCGTTATCGATATTTTTTGTTGGAACCCATTTATTCTGAACAGTTAATTGGAAACGAGCAGAAGAGCCTATATTGCCGCGGTAACGGTAAACTCCACTAGAAGTTCCTCAGAGGCCATTTCACTGCGGCCGCAAGCTCTTGCAGGCGCGCAACCTTCTGGCACCCAATTTTCATATGCAAGATTCATAGCATCAAAATCATCCATTGTTTTTAACCATACAATCACCTGCAACAAGCGTTCATTTGAAGTACCAGCTTCAGCAAGCAGAGCATCGATACGACTAAATGCTTCAGCACACTGCGCCTCAATAGAGTCACCTCGATTACCTACCTGCCCACATAAATAAACTGTGTTATTGTGGGTGACAATTTTGCTCATCCGGCGGTTGGTGTGCCGCCTGTCGATTGTTGACGCCATATTTCTTTTGCTCCCTAACATTGAATGATTGTCGACGCATTAAGTGCAATAATGAAGCTCACATTGGCCGAAGTTATCCCCCATTGCTAGCCTGATAATACTTGCCAGCTTTTGTGGGGAACCCACCCCCAGTATAGACCATTCCTACTTTGGTTTTCAGGCCAAAAAACTCTAAAAAGTTTTAATTCACCGACTAATACCATTCAGTCGCATTGCCTTGCGTTTATTCAAACACTAGCATACGTTAACAATGGATGTAATTTAGTCATGATTTCCAACTATTACTATCTGCATTTCATTCGAAAAACCAACTGACGGTGGCAATCATGGAATTTGTTTTTGACGCGTGGTATGTAGCAGGATGGTCACGCAACTTTCAGCATGAACTTGTTCCCCAAACTATTCTTGAACAAAATCTGGTTTTCTTCCGGCAAAACGACGACAAACTGGTTGCCTTGGAAGACCGTTGTCCACACCGGCTTTTACCACTAAGTAAGGGCAACCTTGTTGGTGATAATGTGGAATGCGGTTATCACGGCATGACTTTTGATGGCAATGGAAAGTGCGTACGCATACCAGCGCAGGATAACTTGCCGCCAAGTGCCTATGTTGACACCTACCCAGTTGAAGAACGGCACGGCATTGTTTGGGTCTGGATGGGTATCAAAGAGAAGGCCGACCCCAATCTAATTTTTAACATGGATGAATTTAAGGATTCTTCCTGGCATAAGCATCTTGGCGATGCCTTGCATATCAAGGCACATTATCTAAATGTCGCGGAAAATTTGGTTGATCCAGCACATGTCAGTTTTGTTCATCCTACAACTCTTGGGAGCGCAGCGTCCCAAGATGTTCCAGTTGAGGTGTCAACAACGGATGACCCTATTGCCGCTTGGCGCTGGATCCGGAATGCGCCACCAGTTGGTTTCTTTCAAAAATTTGGTAGTTTTTCTGGCAACGTTGACCGGTGGCATTATTATTACCTTCATCTACCATCAACTGCTGTTATTGATTTTGGCAGCGCAGCGAGTGATCTACAGCTAAAAGAGGACGAACGTCACAAAGGGGTGCGCATTTTCGCGATCCATTTTGTGACACCAGTTACCCGTGATTATACAATTGATCACTGGATGCATATGCGCAATGCCGCAGTTGGTAATGATGACGCCTCGAAGCAAATCGATGACCTTTTTCGCATTGCATTTGAAGAGGATAAAGAGATCCTGGAAGCCATACACAAAGAAGAACAACGGCAACAGACCCGTGCACCCATTCGGATTGCGATTGACCGCGCACCACTTGTTTACCGAAAACGTATCAAGGAGTTAGTAAATCTTGGTAGCCAGCAAAGGTAATTATCCGTCACTAAGCAATACCAAGTTCGGCTATCAAAAACCTAAAACTAAAATTACCAGAGGGTTCAACCTTTCTCCTACTGCTTAGGATGTGCCCTGGCACGCGGTGGACCAAGTACTTTTATTAACGTAATTCTACTCAGCTCTTTATTTTGTTCCATACATTCGGTCACCAGCATCTCCAAGCCCTGGCAAAATATAGGCATGATCATTAAGTTCCCTATCAATGGCTGCCGTTACAATCTGAACATCTGGATGTTGGTCTGAGAATGTAGCCAAACCCTCAGGTGCAGCAAGTAAACAAACAAATTTAATCCGTTTTGCACCAGCATCTTTTATACGTTGCACACCCGCGACTGCTGAATTGCCTGTTGCGAGCATAGGGTCAACTACCACACAGAGGCGTTCTTCTAAATTATCTGGCAGTTTAAGGTAATATTCCACCGGCACTAAAGATTTTGGGTCTCGGTAAAGACCAACATGGCCTACTCGTGCCGATGGGACTAGGTCAAGCATTCCATCTAAAAGTCCGTTGCCTGCTCTAAGGATTGAAATAAAACACAGTTTCTTTCCAACAATCTTTGGCACTTTAACGAGCTCAAGTGGTGTTTGAACACTCACTTCTTCCGTCTCTAAATCGCGGCAAACCTCATATGCAAGCAATAGGCTAATCTCACGAAGGAGTTCGCGAAACTTTGCTGTTGGTGTTTCAACATCCCGCATTATAGAAAGTTTATGCTTAATTAAAGGATGATTTACCGTGATAATATTTTCACTTTTCATAATGTGTTCTCACTTTCTCAAAAAATAGTACCACTACTATGGAGACTCAAAGGTGGAGCGCCACCCTCACGAAGCTGGCTTGCAATCCGCCGCCCCGCTGACCAAGTGCCGCCCTGTAGTACACTTGCAAGGGGTAGACTCTCGGCGTCATCACCCGTCCGGAAACGCACTTCATCGGCGAGTTTGTCAAGAAGAGCTACCGTCAACGCTCTCCACTCAACCACTAGAGAACTTTTTAACTGATGGGCGGAGAGTAAATCTTTCGAAGTAATAGTTTTAAGAACTTTGGTATCGAGAAAAAGCCCACCATTTCGGTATTCAGGAAGCCCAGTTAAATCATCCAAATTAATTACCCTCACACCAGATTCCTCTAGAGGCTCAATCAAAGAATAAGTCATCCATTGTGAGAGCTTATGGAAGGGTATAATCTTATTTGTTATGTCGTCGCGTACTAAACTACTGTGATGTCCAACATCCCCAATAGGAATGTCCCCCAACCATTCACCATCGGGCCATATGTGACCAATTCCATGCAGTAATGCGATGAGAATATCGCGAGCTTCAACTGCCCCCTCAACTTGCTTCTTTGACAAGAAATCAAAAAGGTTGCCCGGACGAGATGTGCCATCACGACAAAACATCTCAGATTTTTTTAGTAAGGCACTACCCAGTCGATTTAGTAAATTAGTTCTGTTATCAAGACCTAGCAGGGGATTAACGGCACTGACTTGGAAAACTTCTCCGAGTTTATCTACATTCAATTTTCTCAACGCTTCCGCGTCTACACGAAAAGGTTCATCTTCACCATGGAGGCTTAGCAACCCACTTTCCAACAGTCTAATGCTAGCCACGGCCAACCCCTCAGACCTGCTTTGAACAATTCCCGTTTTTTTATCATTGTACCGCCAATCTGGTCCCGCACCTGCGTCTAGCAAAACTGATACAATTGCCAGATCAAAGCGACGACGAGCATTTTCAGCCTTTGAGACTTTTGGGAGACGTTCCATTAACTCAAACCAAAGATTTTGACGGCCAAATTCAAAATGACGCCATCGACTGTGGAAGGGGACTTTTACATTGGGGTAATTGACCTCAATTTCTTTAAGCACTAATTCAACCGCATCATTCATATATTCCATATGAACTTCAAAATGATCGAGTTTTGATGTTTCTGCCAATTTAAAAATCTCATGACACCGCTCCCTTACAGCTTCGGGTGTCAGCAGGGCAAAGGCAAAATCTAAGTCATCAGCTTTCATTCTTCCATTTTCCTGCCCTTAACCTCAATTAAATCTTCTCCTTTTTTTGGATCTTCATTGGTGAAATATCCAGCAGCTTTTTTAGCCTCCATTTCAACATGAGCATCCTCAGGTATCAAATGTGATGGAATATCCAACCGTTCACCAATTTCAATGCCTTGATCAACAAGTGCGTCATGCTTCATGTCACTCATTGAGGCAAAACGATCAATTTTTGTTATACCCAGCCAATTGAAAATATCCGGCATCAATTCCTGGAAACGAGCATCTTGAACCCCAGCAACACACTCAGTCCGTTCAAAATACGTTGCAGCACTATCTCCACCTTTTTGTCGCTTTCGAGCGTTATAGACTAGAAATTTAGTTACCTCTCCAAGCGCTCTGCCTTCTTTACGATTGTAAACAACAAGGCCATTACCACCATCCTGAGCCATTGCCACACATATTTCGATCCCATGTGTTAGGTAGGGACGACAAGTGCAAATATCAGAGCCAAAAACGTCAGATCCATTGCATTCGTCATGAACGCGGCATGCCAGTGGTACCTTGCTATCACTGAGTTTTTCAGGATCGCCAAAAATGTAAGAAGTGATTCCACCGATCGGGGGCATAAAAACCTCAAGATCAGATCGCGTTACAAGTTCTGGGTACATCCCCCCCATCTGCTCGAAAATCACTCGTCTAAATTCATATTCATCAACACCGAACCTCCTAGCAAGTCCAGGAATATACCAAACGGGGTCAATTGCTATTTTTGTAACCTTAATATCCCCATTTTCAAGAAGCACCTGACCATCGGGCTTTAGCCGTCCCTCTGCAATTGCATCACGAATCTCCATTAATTTTAATCTCGCTTGAGTAACTGCAATGGTTGGTCGAATATCAAACCCCTCTTTAATCTGATCTTTAAATTCACTCGCAACAATATGACCCCAGGGGTCTAAAGACACAATTTTATCAGGGTCAAACCACTGTGGATAAGGTCCTATATTTATTGTGGGAGACGTATTAGTTAAGTCAGCAACATGAGTGGGATCAAGCCTCCCAGCTGCAACAGAAACCGCTCTATAAACTGAATAACTGCCAGAGTGGGTCCCTATAACATTCCGATGCATAGGATCAGATACGCTCCCAATGAGTGGGCCACGACTGCGTGAGTCTTCTGCTCCCCAGTGAATGGGAGAGAAATGATTTGACCCAGGCCTTGAATGAGAGGTTAAAACTATAGGGCGAGATTTGGACATTTTTTTACCTTTTCTAACTACCGCTACTGACTCAATTTCAAATTTAAGCTGAGCTGAAAATTTCAAACAAAGCAGCGCATTGTTCGCTGCGATTAGCCTAAATAAAGTTTGACCAAATGGTCAACTTTTATTTAAAATTTTTTATTTCATCCTCAAGCCGGTAAGAATAACCTCAGTGACAGTATCAATTGCCGAGGAGTAGTCAACCGCACCAATTTCTTTAACGCCTAGAACTGCTGTAATCTGCGTATTAAAGTCAGCATAAGTTTGCGTAACTGCCCAAATCATGAAAAAGACATGTTGAGGTGAAATTGATACCATTTCACCTCGTGACTGCCATACCTTGAAAACACTTGCTTGCCTGTCAACCCAACTTTTCAAATCCTTTTCAAGATAATCTCCGATAACCGGAGCGCCAGCGATAATCTCCAATGCAAAAACCTTTGAAGCATTAGGCCGACTGAATGAAAGATCCATTTTTGATTTTATGTAGTTCTCAATAGCTTTTTTTGGGTTATCGTCCGCAGATATCTCACCGAGAGCTCCAAGCCACGTTTCCAGAATATCTCGGCATACTGCGCGATAAATATCTTCTTTACTCTCAAAATAATACAACAAATTTGCCTTCGGCAAACCTGCTTCATTTGCAATCTCAAATAACCTAGAACCTTTGAGGCCTTGCCTGGCAAAGACCTTTTCTGCCGATTTTAATATTAAGGCTTTTTTTTCAACTGTGCTTAATCTCTTTACACTGCTTCTTGCGACTCTTTTCGCCATGAAAACATCAGGCCTTTATGATAAAATGAAGTTCCGATGGTTTTGCGTCTGCGCCATTGATTGGATTCTTATCCTGTGGACAAGCAGACATGACAGCAATTAAATCTTCGAGCACTCTAAACCCAAAAACATCACCCTGCGATGAGACTGTTGCCTCAAAAGAGGTTTGGCCATCTGGTGAAATGGGGATATTCATCCACAAGTTAAATGGGTCGGGGACATGCGGTGCCTCGAGTCCTATTGCACTTAACGCCATCCGCAGGTTGTCCGTGCAATTATCGTGATATTCCGTGCATCCCAACAATTGATATCGCGTTAAATCGCAACAAGACATAACCGTATCGTGCACACCAGGTGACGTGTCATTGATAATCTCTAGCACTGGCTGACGACAGTTCGTCACAAGCCGGTCACCAACCTTGGGAAAAACCGACTGTAGCCATGTCCGACAATGCGACATAGATAAGAATTGGCCCATGTCAGCAGCAAGATATGCCCAGAAGTCGCAAACCTGCGTACCATGAGTATTTTCAATCTGTAATTGCTGTCCTGCTTGAAGTTTAATGGCAACACCACAACGCGGTGGAATACGATATTTCACGCCAATTTCAGGGCTACCGTCAGGCGAAATAGCGCTGGTTAAGCTGGCATTGGTTCCATCATATTTTGCTGGATCATATAAAGACGCTATCATGGCTCAGTCCTCTGCAATATCTTCGGCCCAAAGTTCGGGCTTTTCGTTAATAAAACGTTCCATCAAAGCAATGCAATCCGGATCATCAGCAATCACAATTTCTACTCCATGCTGACGTAAAAACGCTTCATTACCGCCAAAGGTTTTATTCTCGCCAATCACAACTCGCGGAATGCCAAATTGGATAATGGTTCCGCTACACATCATGCAAGGACTGAGCGTCGTGTAAAGTACCGTGTCACGGTAGGTTTTCTGACGGCCAGCCTTACGGAGAGCATCCATCTCACCATGAGCTATCGGGTCCCCTTGCTGAACACGCTGATTATGCCCACGTGACACTTCCTGCCCACCACGTGCCAACACTGACCCGATTGGGCATCCACCTGATTCAAAACCCAAACGGGCTTCGTCATAGGCAATTTTCAACATGTTCCTGTCCGTTTCATTTAGCATGGTGATATCCTTTCTTATTCCGCGCGCCCAATTGGTGCTGTATAGTAGGGCAATGCCTCGCGGCGAGGAACATAGGCCCCACTGGCCTCTATTCGATCCAAGTGATCGGCAATTTCATCAAGCCTCGCAAACCAAACATCTTTTGTGTTTAAGGTTTTCTCCAACCACGTTTCCACCTGCTTCCAGCGAGCCAACCTGCCAGTTAGAAATGGATGAACAATAAGCATAAAAAAACCACCCGCGTCATAAGCTGCATCAAACTCCTCCCAGAACCCAGACAATCCTTTTGATGGGCCTGCAACCGGCATCATATAGCCAATTTCAGAATAGTGAGCAAAAGGTGGCCAATCATCAGTTCCCCAATGCACCGGCATTTCCCAAAGCTGACCTTTATTAGTTTCGAGCCGGTAGGGAATATCATCAGCCATCATGGAGGAGTCATATCGAAACCCGTATTCAACCAGCAAATCTAAAACTTCCTGATTGACGTTATAGACTGGAGCTCGGTATCCAGAGGGTTTGCCGCCGCAATATTTGTGATGCGCCTCCAACGCTTTTTCAAACCAGGCGCGTTGATCAGGGGCGTCAATTGGATCTTCATGTAAATATCCATGATGCCCAATTTCATGCCCGCCTTTTAAAATAGCCTCTACTGAATCAGGGTAGGTCTCAATGCACCAACCCGGCACAAAAAATGACTGCTTGATGCCAAGCCTCCGATAGGTTTCAAGGATGCGAGGTACAGCAACCGTTGGTCCATATCGACCCATACTGATTGGATATAAACGGTCATGAGAGTCTTTAGGCCGGGCAATATGAATTAGACTATCAGCGTCCATATCAAAAGAAATCACACAAGCACAGCGTGCACCATTCGGCCATGGAACAGGATTACTAATCATCAAACTCTCCCTAAATCACTAATCAGCACCGATATAATGCGCACGCTCCGGGTCCCAGCTTACAAAAACCTTACCCGTATGCTTAAGGTCCATATCGGCAAGCTCTCTTTCTTGAATCTGCACTTTAAACTCGCTACCGTCTCTGGCCTCAAGAAACAGGGTGACCACGGATCCGATAAATTCTTCTGAAATTAACGAACATTCTATTTGGTTGCCAGCACGCGGCTTTTTTGACGAAAGGTGGACGAGATCGGCGGCAATAACAAAACTGCCCTCGTCTCCTGGCGACGGCTTAGCTCTACCCCCAAGACTTACCTTAAAATCACCAAGGCTCCCATTGATCAAAACACTCTTGCCGCTGGAAGATTTTATCTTACCGCTTATAATATTATTACGGCCAACAAATTCCGCCACAAACCGATTATCAGGGGCACGGTAAATATCTTTTGGCGTACCTATCTGTGCAATCCGACCGCGTGACATAATCACCACCCTATCGGCCATTGCAAAAGCTTCAGACTGCGAATGAGTGACATAAACAAAAGTGATGCCAAGTTCGCGCTGAAGACGAGTCAACATTGATTGCATACGAATAACAAGGTTTGCATCTAATGCGGAGAGTGGCTCATCAAGTAATAGAATTTTTGGCTCTGTCACCAGTGAGCGGGCCAATGCGACGCGCTGTTTTTGGCCGCCAGAAAGGCTGCTGATATCACGCTCGGCAAACTCACCAATCTCAAGACGATCCAGCCAATCAAGCGCTCTTTTGCGGCGGGTAGCGGCATCAACGCCACGCATCTGTAAACCAAATTCAACATTTTCCCGAGCATTCAAAAAAGGAAACAGCGCCAGCGATTGCCAGACAAGGGGTGTATCACGTTCATGCGCCGGCACCGCATTCATCACCCGGCCCTGCATTCGTACTTCCCCTTCGGACGGCTGTTCCAGTCCAGCCAACATGCGAAGTGTTGTTGTTTTTCCACAACCAGATGGTCCCATAATGGCAACAAATTCACCCTCATCAATGGTGAAATTCATTCGTTCCACCGCGGTGAAATCCCCAAATTTTTTGACGACAGAGTCAAATTCTACCAATGAATCAGTCATGATTTTCCTTTTCTGTCTTGTTCTTTGTCATCAGAACCACCTGGGCGATAATGACTAATGTCATCGAGGTCAGAAAGACAAAGCTTCCAATGGCATTTACTTGCGGATCAATATTGCCGGTTACAATTTCCAAAATCACCACCGGAATAGTTTTGTTAAGTCCAGATATAAACCAAGCAATTGCAAATTCATCAAATGACACCGCCGCCGTTAGGCAGAAAGATGAAACAATCGCCGGTCGGCAGAACGGAATAATAACGCGCCGCAAAGCCCGCCATTGATTAGCGCCAAGATTCCATGCCGCCGCTTCGAGGCTTTCATCCATCTGACTAAGCCTCAACCTGATAATAGCCATTGCAAAAGGTGCTGTTAACACGGTGTGGGCAATGATAATTGAGAATACCTGCCCAGAAAGACCAATCTTAGCAAACCAGGCTAGCATCGCTAGCGCCATTATGATTAGCGGAATGGTTGGTGGCAAAAGGATCAGCGCAAGATAAAGTGGTTTTAGTTTGAAGCGATACCTATAATCGGTATAGGCGGTTGTAAAACCCAAAAACGTTGCAATTGTTGCAACCGAAAATGAAACAAGAAGGCTTGTCCTTGCCGCTTCCCAAACATCAGGGTCCTGCCAGATTGTTTCGTACCATTTCAGCGTAAACCCACCAAGGGGAATGGTTGGAAACCGGTCCGAATTAAATGAAAAAATGATGCTGAATAAAATTGGGGAAAAGATGAAAACAAACACTAAACCCAGATATCCATAAAGAAACCATTTTAGCAGACGATCCGGTTTCATCTAACCCTCCGCCGATAGGCAGCCGCGATACCACCAAAGGCAACGATGAACAACGTCACCATCATAACCACTGCCACCACGGCGGCCCGCGGCCATTGCTGGCCGGACTTAACGGTATCGACAATTAAGATTGGCAGGGTTGGCGGTTTTGACCCGCCAAGGTAATAGGGGCTGACAAAATCACCAAATGACAGAATGAAACAGAAGACCGCCGCAATGATTAATCCAGTTCTGGCCAGGGGCAGTACAATACGAAATACAGTTCGCCATGGCCGGCATCCGAGGTTATGCGCTGCTTCGACAAGCGACCGGTCAATGTTGGCAAGCGAGAGCGTTTGCAAAATTATGACCAGTGGTAACGTCAGTGTCATGTAGCCCACAATCGTACCAAACTTTGTGTTCAACATGATGTAAGGACCGAGGCCAATATAACCCAGCATGGCATTGATCACACCACTCTCGGCAAGGATCACGTACCATGAGAAAATGCGCACAAGGTAGCTAGTGAAAAATGGGATAATTAGCAAAAAGACAGCCCAGCGGCGGGTGTTTTCTGACACCTTAAACGCAAGCGTGTAGGCGGCCGGAAAAGCCACGGTCATCACCACCAGTGTCGCCAGCGTAGCAAGACCAATAGTCAATCCATAACTATCCCAGAAATAGTCTCGCCCCATCATCTTGAGCCAATTCTTCATTTCAAAGGCTTCAGTCATCCGGTAATTACGGACAATGAAGAATGACATCGCTACCATAAAGATCAGTGGCGCAATAAAAAATAACGCCTGCCAGATAATGATGGGAAGACGAAGCGCGTTTTTGAATGTCAGCTGATGACTGAGCAAACGTTTAGGCGTGGTTTCAACCAATGCCGATTGCGTTCTTTTCCCCGAGACGGGCATGGCCTGCCACCCTAGCTTTTTGTGCTCTTAAAAAATGAAGCCAGGGCAGGAGATATCCCCTGCCCTGCCCTGCATTCTATCATGATGATTATGCGTTTTTATATTCAGACCAAAAGTCGTTCCAATCTTCCAGTGACTGCTGGACCGGGATATTCCGATAATGTATGCGGCCTTCCTTGACCAGTGTGATCGGATCATTCGCCATACCATCAATCTGACCCGTACGTTTAGCTTCCTTGCGATCCATTTCAATGAGCTTAGCGCGCCCAGATTTGGTAATAGCAAAACCCGGGTACGCTGCCATGTTTGCTGATTTTACCTGACCAACTGGAGACAACATGTACTGAATGAATTTTTTCACAATTTCTGCTTTTTCAGAGCCTTTTCCAATGCAATAGGACTCTGTCCATTGGATACCGCCTTCTTTTGGAACAACGGAGCCCACCGGTGCGCCGTCTTTTTCTAACACACCAGTTATCCAGTCACCAATGCCGCACATGGCTTGCATCTCACCATTTTTCAGCGAGTTGAAAGTTCCACCGTAGTCGAAGTATCCCCCGACCTGCGGACGAAGCGACAGAGTTGTAGCTTGAACCTTCTTCCACTGGCTGCTTGAAAGATCCCAAAGACCCGCACCGTTACCATCGTAGAGGCTCATCATGCCAAGGCTCGGCAAATGCCAGTCAAAATGGCCAACCTTGCCCTTCACTTCAGGCTTCCAAAAACAAGAATAGCTCATCGCTTCTTCGGCGCTAATGGCGTTTTTATTATAGGACACACCAAGATGTCCAAAGCGAACCATCATCGAATACAGCTTACCATCTTTCCAATGGCCAGGAAACTTCTGGAAATCCTCATAAAGCATGTCATCAAAGGGATAATCAGCGGCGTTCAATTCTTCGATATAACCTGCTGCGTTTAGCTGCTGCACAAATTCACCATCTGAAAGAATGACATCGTAGGTTCCGGGCGGTGACTGCGCGATAAGGCCAAGCATATTATCACCACCTGCATAATATTTTGGTTTAAATTTAACATTGTTAGCCGCTTCAAACTCACTGACGATATCCGGTTCACCATGTCCGTACCAAGCCAGCATATTAATCTCAACCGGTGCCGCCCAGGCCCTAGAGATAAACGGGGTAGACAACATTGTTGCGCCGCCATAGGCCAGTACCTGACGACGTGACGGTTTATGTGTCAAGATTGATCCTTTGGTTTTCATAGCTGAGACTCTCCTGTTGTTGCTTTGGTAGGAAATAATTCTTCACCAGATTTACGGAATTTGCAAAAATATTCCTCGCAAAACTTTACTGTTTGATGAATATTTGAGCAATCTCAGCCGTAAAATTTAGTGTTAGTAAACTAGGTAGGTGAACCGTGAACAGGGCAGAATTCCATGATTTCTTCAAGAATTCAGGACCAATTATCCTGCCAGTTATTCATGTGATTAGCAAAACCCAGACCGCGGTCAATATAAACAAGCTTATCGCTGCGGATATAAAAGGCTGCTTTCTGATCAACCATGATTTCGATATGGAAACATTCCTGCCCATAATCCGCTCGATTCGCACAGACTATCCAGATTTCTGGATTGGAATTAACTTCCTTGCCGTTACTGGCCTTGTCGCATTTCCAATTCTCGCGTCCCTAAAAAATGAAGGGTGTCGTATCGATGCTTATTGGGGCGATGATGCGCGCATTGATGAGCGCCAACCCTATCAGGCCGAAGCCGAGACAATCTCAAAAACTCGACACGAATGTGGTTGGGCAGGGCTTTATTTTGGAGGTACCGCTTTCAAGAAACAGCGTCCCGTTGATCCCAAAGATTACGATGTATCGGCTATGTTGGCGGCCAATTATATGGATGTCGTTACCACATCAGGCACTGCAACAGGCAACGCAGCCGAAATTAGCAAAATCACGACATTCCGATCTGCACTACCCGACACACCTATCGCACTTGCTTCTGGCATTACGCCATACAATGCGCTGGATTACAAAATGGTGGATTGTTTCATGGTTGCGACGGGGATAAATATAGATGATGATTTCTATAATATCGATTCGGAAAAGCTTAACCAGTTAATTTCGCAGTGTAAAAAAATGGAAGGCCCAGACTGATGGCGATAACGAAATCAAACAACGCACAGACAAAAAAGGACAGGTGGTATCTCGATATCATGTCACCTAACACCAAAGGGGAGAAGTTTGCGTGGCTTGACCCAACGTCAATCTATATAAATGGGGACGCGTTTCACGATTTACTCAACGATCTTGTGCTAGATCTCAAGAATGTGAAATGTGATGTTGTTGCTGGCCTTGATGCAATGGGCTTTGTCCTAGGAACGGCACTTGCCACTCGTCTCAACGTTGGATTTCTTCCCATTCGTAAAGCCGGTAAGCTATGTGTCGATACTGACAGCGTTACCTTTACAAATTACTCAGGCCGCACTCAGGATATGGAAGTACGGACTCCAGCTTTTCTCAGCGGCACTCGCGTTTTGCTGGTTGATCAATGGATTGAAACTGGCGGGACAATGGATGGGGCAATCCGCCTTGTTAAACGGCAGGAAGGCATTGTTGCCGGCCTTGTGGCGATTGCTATGGAGAGCAACGACAAAACCGATGAGTATCGAAAGCGCTTTCCTTGTATTACCGCAGTGCAACCAAACACTGAACTCCAAACACAATGTGACCGTCAATCGCTCGATAGTTTCAAAGCCTATAAACCCAAAATGGCCTTTCCAAAATTACTCGGCTAAAAATACCCAAAAAGCCTGTTGAAAACAAATTCGTCGGGCACCATTTAGCCCGCCGAACAACAAGTGGGTTAACAAAATGAACTTAAAACACTAAGATGCCGTGATCAGAGGGGATTCAACAATGCTTGAAAAGTGTATAAAAGCTGGGCTCCGAATGACGAACCAACGAGTGTCAATAGCCACAACGTTGGATGAGTCTCTTGATCATCCGGATGCTGACGAAATATATCGAAGGGCGCACGAATTAGATCCAACTATATCTATTGCAACTGTTTACCGGACACTCGGAATTTTTGAAAAAGCTGGTTTAATACAGAAAGTAACAGTCGGAGACGGACGGTCACATTACGAAGTAGCCCGCGATGATCATGAGCATTTGGTTGACATTGAAAACGGTCAAATTCACGAATTTCAGAGTGAACAGCTCCAGGCTTTACTGACCAACATTGCAGATGAGATGGGCTTTGAGCTCACTGGTCATAAATTGCAAGTCTATGGCAAAAAACATGGAAATGTTGCCTGCAGGTGCATTCAAATAAAAGTTTACTGAGACAACGAAGACAATTAATTAACTGTTTTTATCCAGTTGGTCGTTAATTTCCACGAGACCATTTATTAGCGATCCAAGACCTGCTGAACGGATAGGCAAATAAGGTTTAGCCATTCTTTTGCAGAGCTTTTTGGCTTCAAGTGCGCTCGAGTGACTGACACAGTTGGTAGGAAACAAGACTGCGTCTGCACTTGAAACCGCACTTGATAAGGAAGCCAGTGAGTCCTCTTTACCACCATCGTGATAAACTAAATTACCATTCATTTTCTTCACAATGTCACACATGCGACACATTGCACCACGTCGGCCACCAATATATAGGACACATTTTCCAGCCAAATCACATGACTTTGAACCAGCTAAGCCTCTTGCTCGAATATTATCAAGCACAAGTTCAATAGACAACATTTCAGTGTTTAACAAATCGATTTGACTATCTTTTTCGTCTACCTCAGCGCGTAACCTGGAATTTTCAATTGTAATTTGTTCCACCTTGCCTGTCATTTTTGAAATCATTTTCTTTGCCTTTTTAAGCGGCAATACATCAGCAGGGTTCTCTTTTGACAACAATTCACCACTAAGCATCACACCGTTACTAAAGGCCGAATCTCTATCCTCTTCAATAGATTGGTTCAGTCGCGTTAAACGACTCTCAAGATCCTTGTTGATGTGATTTAAAACGATTATTTTTTCTTCTTGTGCATTTATTATATCTGTCTTGTTCTTAACTTTTACATTGTTGCTTACAATGAGTTTTTTAATTTTGTCGTGGGCATTCGCAAGCTCAATTTCCAGCTCTGTAATTCTTACAATATTTGCTTGGTTTGATGACCCAACCAAATGGGACAGCATATGGACATCCGAATACACCTTGACGCCAGCCTCATTGCTGAGACATGGGTGACTTAATGCCGCCCAATAAGGCCCAGGAATGTTTCCAACAGAGAATGCGTCTCGCCAGAGGGCCAGCAGTTCGTCGCTGTCCTTACAAGGTCTAAATATTTTGATGGAGTTGTCGAATTTTTTATTGAGCGTTTTATTGATTAAACGGGATGTCCAATTTTTTTTTGCACATTCCTGCACCAAAACTGAATGGATAGTGGCATCAAGATCCTCTTTATTTGGGCACGTGACATTAATCTTTTTGCCAATTTGTCGGGCCTCACCAAGAGACAGGCAAGTGCCAACGATGGAGCAATGTTGTGTGTAGGGTATTTCCCATATCGACTTCTGCTTGTGCGCTTCTGGTGGCATTGCGATATGATCAATTTCCATCCCCTACTCCTTCATTTTTTAAGAGAGTTGCGAATCAAGACATGCAATTAAGAATCATTCTTATAAAATGCCTTGACGGCCCGGTCAACTAATATTAATAATGATTCTTAATATCATTGATTTCCAAAAAATACTCTGATAGGTACGCACGTAGGGATAGGTCCTGATCGTCTCTCTCAAAAAGTGAAAAGAAGAAAGATGCGGAAAGTAAAATTGTATTGTAAGGGGTGCTTTAAACCGAAAAAAATGGAATTTCGACGAAAAGATTCTTTTGTTGCTCGTGCAAGTGACCAGACGGCAACCTTCATCGGTGCGCCGACGAAAATAAAACTAGAGCAGAACAAACGCGCTCAGGCTGTAACAAATCGCCCCCTTAAAAAACAGAACGAGATTAGGAGCTTTTTAACACTCCAAACAATTCAAAAAAAACAAGTTTTCACTCTCCATTAAACAACACTTGAACCCAAAATCCACAGACATTCAAATGAAGGAGTCAGTTCAATGAGCGGATTAAAAAAATATGGAATATTAACATCGCTGTTAGTTTTTAGCAGCATAACCACAACACATGCATCTTCGGACGTGTACGCAAATTTTCCGATAACGCTAAAAGGGTATAGCGGCGACGCCAAAACATCAGAGTCATACGGCGGTCAAATGGCACGTCATATGCTTCACAACGGCCTTAAAAAGGCGGCCTCTTCTGGTGATTTGGCAAAAATGGAAATGTATTTTAACGGAGCAAAAAGTGTACCCATCCTAGATCCCAAAAGCTCCAGTAAATTCCCAATCAAGCAAAAGCTTGTTGAAGAGTTATCGGGTGGAAAAACCCTTGTGAAAAAGACGTATAAGGGCAAGGTTGTTGGCTGGCCAGGAAACATGACTGGTGCAGAAGTAATTCAATTTATGATGGAAAAGGCGGCGTCGGTGCCAAAGGGTGTCGATACCCTAACGGGCTATAATTACCCACAGCTTATCTCCAAGTTCGCGATGGGCGCAGTTTTTTACAACCAAGCATGCACTAACTATCTCGGGGCGAAAAAGCTCAGCTCAAAATCCAAACCAAACGATGCGCCGTACAAAAAAGGTGCAAGATATACCGGCAAAGAACATGTTTGGGATGAGGCATTTGGCTATTGGGGTGCGGCAGCTCACACGCTAACCCTAAGCGCTAAGGAAAGTTATGAAGTTGCGAAGAAAAAGAACCTGGCAGCAGCAGATTACAATAAGGACGGCATCGTCGACGCAAGGACAGAAATGACTTACGCCCATGCGTATTATGCCTCTGGCTTTGATAAGGGTGGAAAAACAAATTACTTAGAGACCGTAACACGTGCGTTCGTTGATGGTCGTCACACCATCACTTCTGCCAAAGGCGCTAAGATGGGTTGGAATGGAAGAAACAATCTCAAGAAAAATGCTGCAATCATATGTTCGAATTGGGAAAAAGTAATTGCAGAGGCAGTGTTTAAATACGCGGGTTCAGTGTATAAGGACCTAGATAAATTAAACACAATAATGGAAGCAAAAGGCGATACAAAAAAGGCTTTTGCAACCTATGCAAAGCACTGGGGCGAAGCGAAAGGATTTGCAATGGCATTGGAGGCGGGCGCAACAGACCGCAGCGCTGTTTCAGCAAAGTTAACCAGCTTACTTGGTTATGGACCTTGGCTTCCAAATCTGTCCCAGGTCACCGACATTGCAAAGGATGGCTCCTACGTTAAGGACGAAGCATCCAGTTTGGAAGCCTACCAACTCCATATGTTAAAGATACAAAAGCTTATGGTCGATGAATTTAAAGTTGCTGCCAGAAACAATGATATGCTCGGCTCAATAGACGACTTAGCTGCCAAACTAGGTGGTTCTGGTTACGCTGAAAACGACTAATCGTAACTTAACAAAGGGCCAAGTGTTGAAAAACTTGGCCCTCATAACTCCAAGATCGGATAGAATAAAGGCTGCCTCCTTTGATGATAAATGTATTTTTAGATTTTTGGAGTGGCCTCTTATCAGAGGCAACCAACCCTCAAAAGAGAGTGTTCATCGGTTACCTTGCGTCTGCCCTTTTTATTGCCTTTCTCTGGCTTTTTTTTATAGAAAAATTAAAAATCAAAGACGCTACATCACTTATTTTTAGCAAAAAAATTTGGTTCAGCAAATCAAGCAAAGCTGATTTTAAATTGCTCTTGTTGAACCGCATAATCCTTTCTGCAGGGGCAGCAGCGGTTGTAACCCAAGTTACAATTTCAACATTCTTATACGAATGCTTGAGCTCACAGGATTTTGTCCAGCCATTATTATTTTATTCAACTCCAGCAAGTGTAGTCGCTGCTCTGTTTACCATATGTTTCTTTTTATTCGACGACTTCTCGAGATTTTTTGTACATCGGCTGATGCACAAAGTGCCCTTATTATGGTCCTTTCATCAAGTGCACCACAGTGCAGAAACAATGACACCGTTTACAATATTTCGAACCCATCCTGTTGAGGGAGTAATTTTTCTTTTACGCACCTCTGTAGTTCAAGGGGTAGTCATATCCCTATTTATCTACCTGTTTGGAAATAAGGTTGATTTAATAACTGTTTTTGGAGCAAGCGTTGGGGTTGTGCTTTTCCACTCGCTTGGATCAAATCTTCGGCATTCACACATCAAGATCCGATATCCAAAATTTGTTGAACGGATACTCATATCACCGGGCCAACACCAAATTCATCATTCCGTTGAACAACAGCATTACGATAAAAATTTTGGTGTTGCACTTGCCATATGGGACCTAATGTTCGGCTCACTGGCTTTTTCAGAAAAAAAAGAGCACAAATTTGGGCTAAACACCAAATTCGGTAAAAAGCAAAACTTACTTCATTTATATTTTTACCCTTTCAAATCAGCTTCTCAAACTTTCAAGCTGATTTCTATATTCAGAGGACGCTTTTGAGCGATTTAATTATGTCAAAAACGAATTACGCACCAACGGTTAGTCTTTTATTGCTAACAGTTTTTTTCATTGGAATGCTATTGGCTAGTCCGAGAGCGATTGGCGGGGAAATAAACATTTATTCACACAGACAGCCATATTTAATAGAGCCCTTCCTCAAAGAATTTACTAAAAGGACAAAAATTAAAACTAATGTTGTTTTTGCTTCTAAAGGCCTTGCCCAGAGGTTGCAGGCGGAGGGTGAAGCGAGTCCAGCGGATTTAGTCCTGACTGTAGACATCAGCAGATTAAAGCAATATGCGGACAAAGGCTTGTTTCAACCATTTGTATCAACAGTGCTGGAATCAAACATCCCAAAAAACCTGAGGAGCAAGGATAGTACGTGGTATGGCTTCTCCAAAAGATCCCGGGTGATTGCTGTTTCAAAATCACTCAAAAACTCAAATGAGATAACAAGGTTTGAGGATCTCACTGACGCAAAATGGTCTGGTAAAATTTGCTCACGGCCCGGCAGCCATGTATACAACCGTGCCCTCTTGAGTTCAATCATTGCAGCAAATGGAAATGAAGCAGCCTTCGCTTGGGCTAAAGGCTTAGTTAAGAACTTTGCGCGGTCTCCTCGTGGCAATGATAGATCTCAAATAAAAGCAATTTTTTCTGGTGAGTGTGCAATCGCATTGGTCAACCATTATTATTATGGAAAGCTAATAAACTCAGAGGACCCAGCCCACAGAAAGTGGGCTGAAAGTGTCGATATAATCATTCCAAATCAAGGACCAACTGACCGCGGTGCACATATAAACATTTCTGGTGGGGGCATCGCGAAACACGCCAAAAACTTAGAAGAAGCAAAACAGTTCATGGAATTTCTTGTTTCTAAGGAGGCGCAGAAATTATATGCGTCTATAAATTACGAATATCCGGTAATTACTGGCGTCGATCTACCAGACACCCTAACTGCCTGGGGAAATTTTAGAGAAGACCAAGTACCTATTGAGACACTGGCCGAGCTATCAGGAAAAGCACAGAAAATAATTGATAAAGTCACTTGGTAGAGAAGTGTGCCTTAATTTATTGTTATTTCAGTTGCAGAGCTCTCCGCTTCAAAACTGAAGACATAGACACCAGAAAAATTTGTTTGCATGTAGTTAAAAGACTTTTTTATGTCGTCAAAAACAGGTTTTGTTTTTGACTCAAAATTTTTCAAATCTAAACTACCATCGAATTTGGCTGTTATGGACAGGCTGCCACAAGGCCCCAAAGAAATATTGATGGACTGCATATTGCAAGGCCTAATAAATTTGGCTAAGTGCTCTGCAAAATAAGATGAGGCAACTTTCGCATCCGTTGGTGAGACAAATTTCAGATTATAAACTTTTGCATACATTTTATTGTAGCTCGCTAAACATCTTGTCTATAAGTTCAGAGGCATCATCGCCGCTTATTTTTAACCGCTTCATTGGCTTTGGTGTTATGCCCATTTTTTCAATAAGCAGCCGCCCTGTTGAGCTAAGGATTGCGTTAGATTTCACATCTTCTGTACAAAATCCGTGTTTCACCAAGCCATTTGCATCCCGCGCACTTACTTTTAAATCAGACTCCAGCAGCAATAATGCTTTCAAATCTAACAATGTTGCGCCCGGCAGTTCTTCAGACAAAACATCAGTGGCTTGAACAATTTTTTGGGAGGTGAGACTTCGCTGTTCAACTTGCAAGTCCAACAAATGCGCAATATTTTTACTAATTCGAACCAACAAGTTTTCCTGATCGCTCGACATCTTTTTTGGCTCAGTATTGAACAAGCATAAAGTACCAAGGGCATAATTATCTTTATTGACAACTGGAAACCCGGCATAGGCATGTGGGGCATCGCCCGACTTTATAAAAGGATGTTCTGACCAATCAGGATCTTTGTAAAAATCTTCAATCACCATTGGCTCAGTATTCAATAAAACATACGAGCATACGTTCCATTTTGACCGTTCTGTTCGGCCTCCAACCTCATAGCTCTCTGGAACGCCTGCCCCCGCCATTGAACATTGCGCCTCACCATCAAACAGGCTAAACCTAGCCTGCTCAAAACCAGTTAAATCTTTAGCAAGGTCGCAATATATTTGAAAGAGGTCTGAATTAGGAGCATCGATAAGGCCTGTTTTAACGACCGCCTGTGCGCGACGAGTTTCATTAGAGGGCCGAGGCGCCTCATCACCAGAAGACGGCTTTGGCAAAACTTGTAAACTCATATTCTTATACCGTAAAGTTAGGTGTAAGGACGTTTAGATGTCAGTATTGTACATTTTTATTTATATTAATAGAAAATATTTAAACTGAAGGGTCTTCAGACAGTATTGTCAGGGCAATCATGACCATAAATGAATGGATGTTATTGTTATTGACCTGCTTAGCTGGCGCAGCAAGTCCAGGACCAAGCTTAGCCTTGTTAATGCGCACCGCAATTATTGATGGTCAGCCTGCCGGAGTGATTTTTAGCATTGCCCATGGTGCTGGCATTTTGATGTATGCGTGTTTGGTAGTCACAGGGCTTGAAACTATTCTTTTCAACTCTCCCAAGACCCTTTTTATTCTTCAAATAGCTGGTTGTGGTTTCCTTTTTTGGGTGGCTTTCAAGATTATTCGAGGCAACCGGATGGGCACACTTAAAGGAAACGAAACCCAATCTCCATCAAACACCTCTCAACCTATCCTAAAACATGCCTTAGAGGGATTTTTGATTGTTTTTTTTAACCCTAAGATTGCTGTATTTTTTTTCGCAATTTTCAGTCAATTCCTGGCTGAGGATCAGAGCATAGCTATTAAAGCAGGAATGGTTTCAGTCGCATGGCTTATTGATACAGCGTGGTATCTTTTTGTGACTATGGTTGCAACGCTCCCACCATTAGCGATGCTTATCAAAGGTTACAAAGGACAGTTAGAATTGCTGAGTGGTTATGCTCTCATTTTGATCTGCTTGGGATTAGTTTGGAGGTTTTTTTAAGATGAGCAGGTGCAAACTTGCTTTGTTTGGTGGAGCGGAATAAGCATGAGTAATGACAATAGTCAAATAATTATAACCAACCATGAAAATTATTTCCTGAGCGGCCCAAAAAATTACTCAGGCTATTCCTCAATAAATGTTGTGAAAAAAATTTGTGATGAACTTGAGTGACATATTTCTTGACCTTGGCATACAGAACCCAGCATTGTTTTATGCTGTTGGTTTTATTGCTGTCCTTGTAACAGCATTATCAAAGGCTGGATTTGGCGGCGCGATTGCAATCGGCATACCGATACTGCTGCTGGTTACAACACCTCGTGTGGCACTCGGTGTGACGTTACCTATTCTTCTCACTATTGATCTATGGGTTGTTCGCTCTTCCTATAAAAAGGTTAACGCACAACTGCTTTTTATCATGCTTCTTTTTGGTTTAATTGGGCATGGTGTTGGGTGGTTTTACTTTGATCACATTTCCAGTGATTTATTGACCGCCTTTATTGGCTTCATGTCACTACTAACCGTTTTTTTGTATTTTAAAAAGCGGTGGCTACCAGAAAAAACAATCACACCAAAAAAAGAGAGCATTTTTTCTGTTTGGCTTCGTGGCTCGCTATGGTGCTCTATAGCAGGTGTTTCAAGTTTTGTTTCTACGTCGGGTGGGGTGCCGCTCCAAGTTTTTCTTTTGCGGTGCAAAATTGACAGATCGGTTTATATCGGTTCGGCAGCCGCATTTTTCCTTGCCCTTAATCTTACAAAAATACCGCTTTATGCAGATTTAAATATCCTCTCATACGATAGCTTTTTAATTTCTATGATGCTGGTACCGGCAATTCCTTTTGGAATAATATTAGCTCGGTGGGTAAACAGATTTCTATCGGATGAGAAGTTCTATCTATGGATGCATATAATTCTTGGAGTTGTCGGTCTTCAGCTTCTTTATCGAGTATTCGTATGAATAAAATAGGTAGTTTAAAATTGCAAAAAACGAGAGTGCAAAAATGATAAAGTCAAATCGTCCACTTATCATGGGTGAAAACGGTGCAGTGGCAACCAACCACCCTCAAGCGACATCTGTTGGCCTTGATGTTTTGCGTGCCGGTGGCAATGCGATAGACGCCTCCGTTGCCGTTTCACTTGCACTGGGAGTTGTTGAACCCGCCATGTCTGGCCTTGGCGGAGACGGCTTCTACCACGTTTGGTTGGCAAATTCCGCCAAAACACTCGTTTATAATGGCACGGGCACTGCTCCCAAAGCAGCGTTAAAAGGTGAGGTTTTTTCAAAAGGCATCCCAGTTTTTGGTCCCCATAGTGTGTCAATCCCTGGCATGGTTGGTGGTCTGGGTGCAATGCATAAAGATCACGGATCTAAAAGTTGGCACTCACTATGTAATCCAGCAGCGTACCTTGCTGGTGACGGTTTTTTTGTAACACACGCATATCGGTCATTTGCGCAAAAGGCATCCGAAAAAATCCAAAGCAATGCAACCAGTCAAAAAATCTTTATTGACAAAAGTGCTCCACCTGATCTTGGAACAAAAATTAAACAACCAAAATTGTGTCAAACACTCACCCAGTTAGGTGATGAGGGGCCGGACGGATTTTATCGGGGTAACCTCGCAAACAAAATAGTCAAAGATGGAAGAGTTGCAGGGCTATTGTTAAGCAACTCTGATTTTGCTGAATTTTATCCTGAAGTACAGGACTCGATAGCGGTTAAGTACCGTGACTTTGAAATTTTTCAAACACCGCCAAATTCCACAGGTTTTGTTATGTTACAAGAATTGAAAATTCTAGAAAACTTTGACATTTCTGAGATGAATTTCAATGACCCAGAGCTTATCCACCTAATGGTTGAAGCAAAAAAATATGCATTTCTTGACCGGGAGAGATATGGAGGCGATCCGAGGCTCATCGAAGTACCAATAAACCACATTCTGTCAAACGCACACACCTCAAACCTCGCAGGAAAAATTGATTTGGAAAAAGCAGCGAGGATCCCCTTGCTATTTGAAGCCCAATCGGCAAAAGAGACGACCTATTTCAGTGTTGTAGATAAAGATGGGAATGCTGTTTCAGCAATCCAAAGTATTAACAGCCCATTTGGATCTGGTGTGACTGGTTCGGATACGGGTGTTTTATTCAACAACCGCATGGCTTATTGGCACCTTGAAACAGGTCACCCCAACAGCCTTAAATCCGGAAAGCGAGTTAGACATACAATGAATGCTCCGATAGTAATTCGTGATGGTAAACTGTGGGCCGTGTTTGGTACGCCAGGCGCAGACAATCAGGTGCAAATTAATTTTCAGATTGCAGTTGCATTAATTGATTATGGGTTGGACCCCCAACAAGCAGTTGAGGCGACAAGGTGGACAAGCTCGCAACCAAATCAAGGAGCAAACTGGCCCCATGATGGGAACTACAGCTTAACCATCGAAAGTGGGCTTCCTACAAAGTGTATCTCAAAACTTAGACTCCTCGGTCATGAGGTTGAAATCGTGCCCCCACTAGAAGGCCCGTGTAGCGTGGCTTGCATTCGACTTTTAAGTAATAATACACTCATGGCAGGCAGTGATCCACGAAGAGACGGTTGGGCCGCAGCTTTTTAACGAGCATACTAGGAGATGGGCTCTTGAAAAAAGGAATGATTTCTGCCCCTCAACCAGAGGCTGTTGATGCAGGAGCCGATATATTAAATTTAGGAGGAAATGCTATTGATGCAGCGATTGCATGCGCATTTGTTCAGGGAGTCGTTGATCCATTAATGTGTGGAATTGGCGGCTTTGGAAGCATGCAGCTATTTATGCCTAAATTAAAAGTTCATGAATGTATAGATTTTCACGGGAAAGCACCAGAGACCGCTACACCTGATATGTGGGCTGATAGAATTGAAGGAGAAGCTCGTGACGGCTTCGGCTTTATACTCAAAGACCATATTAATGATATTGGTTATCAATCGATTACAGCTCCAGGCAGCCTAAAAGCATATTATGAAGCACACAGCGATTACGGCGTGCTAGACTGGAAAACTATCCTGCAACCCGCAATTGAATATGCAGAAAACGGATGGGTGGTTCGGCCCCATGTTGATTTTTGGTGGTCAATCAAAAACCATTTTGGCCGCACACCAAATCCAGACCGGGTTAAATTCTCAAAGCCTGGAAGAGATCTCTATTGTGATGCACAGGGAAACCTGAAAGTTGTGGGTGACAAGGTTGTTAACAATGACCTCGCCGACACCCTCAAGCGGATTGCCAAACATGGAGCAGACATATTTTACAGTGGTGCCATAGCTCACGAGATCATCAAAGACATGAATTCTAATGGCGCACTTCTAACGATTAATGATCTAAAAAATTATCAAACAAAACGATTAAAACCCCTTTGGGGTAATTATCGGGGTTTCAACATCGCTACCAACAATCCTCCGGGTGGAGGGATAATGTTGATCCAGATGTTAAATATCCTTGAGAATTTTGATCTGTTAAACCTTGGTCACAACAGCAGTGATTATGTTCGTATTGTTTGTGAGGCAATGAAACGAGTAACAATTGATAAAGATTTATTTGTGGGAGACCCAAATTTTTTAACAGTTCCAACTGAGCATTTGATTGACAAAAAATATGCGTTTGAACAATCAAATGATATTCGAAATGGAAAAATTGCAGATGTGAAAAGACTGAGTACAAAAACTGAGTCAAAGGACACGACTCACCTTTCTGTTATTGACTCTAATGGCAATGCAGTTTCTATGACCCATTCACTCGGAATGCCCTCTGGTGTGATAACATCCGGCCTCGGCTTCATGTATAATGGATGCATGGGTGTTTTTGATCCCAGACCAGGTAACGCTGACTCCATTGCCCCTGGCAAAAGCCGGTTTTCATCGATGAGCCCCTCTATTATACTCAAAAGCGGTCAACCATTTCTTGTGATTGGTGCGCCTGGAGGCACTCAAATCCCGATGGGTCTTCTTCAATCAATAATTAATATCATCGATTTTGACATGAGCATGGTCGAGGCAGTATCAGCACCGCGTTTCTCGGCAACAAGCAATCTCATCGACGTTAGTAACCGTATATCGAGACAAACAACCCGTCCACTTGAAGACTTAGGTTATACGGTCGTCCGCAACCCAAACACCTATGGCTTCGCGGCAGTTCACGGTATTAAAATCCAAAACCAGGAGTGGCAAGGAGCAGCCGATCCGGGGCACGATGGAATAGTGGTAGAAGTTTAAGGCAACTCTTGGCTTGGAATAAATAAACTAGAACGCAACTCGATTAGCTATGTTAAGTCAAATAATGTGACGTACTACACTTAAATACTGCAACTACCTAAATCCGAATGTCACAAGCAACAATGTGTCCCACCTGAGTTTGCTAGTTGTTCGTTAAGCCAGAGAATAACAACCAGCCATGCTACTCATTTTCACTAGAGGTAGAATTCCAACTGGCCAAGAAATTTTTCAGCCTTTGCAAAGGAAAATCCGTCTATGTGTAAACCTCACTTGAGTATTTGGTTGCAAGAAATGCTTCAAGCCCCTCGATACCACCCTCATAGCCGTATCCGCTATTTTTCAACCCGCCAAACGGCGTTTCAACCGAGTGGATATGGAGAGAATTTATTGCAAGCATACCACTCTCAATTTCTGTTTTTAAAACCCCCGCCGTTTTTGGGCTTCCGGTGAATGCATATGCGGCAAGACCAAAGGGTAAACTATTCGAACGATCAATAACTTCGTCAAGACTTGCAAAAGTTGCAGTTGGCGCGATTGGGCCAAACGGCTCTTCTGTCATTATTTGTGCTGAGTCAGGAACATTTGCTAGTAAAGTCGGCTGATAAAATGAACCAGAACTTTGAACTCGTTCACCTCCCACTATTAGCTCACCTCCCTCTGACACTGCATTAGAAACGAAGCCTTCCATAATATCCAGACGTCGGTCCGCAACTAGAGGACCCATATTAACTCCGGCATCAAGCCCGTTACCAATATTAACCGCTTCAACATGCTTTTTGAATGCTTCTAAAAATTGGTCATGAATTGACTCTTCAATAAAGAAACGGGTTGGTGAAATGCAAACTTGACCGGCATTTCGAAATTTACCCTGCGTGCACAGTTGAGCTGCCGCATCGATATCAGCATCCTTGAACACCATGACTGGCGAATGGCCGCCAAGTTCCATCGTACAGCGGATTAAATTCTTGGCTGCCAGCTGTTGCAAATGGATGCCTACCGGCACACTGCCCGTAAAACTCAATTTGCGGGGAATAGTCGAAGCTAGTAGGTGCTCTGATACCTGTGCGGGCACACCAAAGACGATGTTTAACACGCCAGCTGGCAAACCCGCATCCATCAATGCTGTTCCAATAGCGACAGCAGTTGCCGGCGTCTCCTCACTTGGCTTTATAATGATTGAACAGCCTGCAGCCAAAGCCCCGGCAACTTTGCGCATCACATTTGTGGCTGGGAAATTCCACGCGACAAATGCCAACGCTGGTCCAACCGGTACCTTCCGCGCCTCATGCTGCATACCAGGAAAACGTGATGGGATGATCCGCCCATAAACGCGTTTACCTTCTTCCGCATACCAGCGAAGCAAGTCAATCGCAACCTGCATTTCAATTTTTGATTCAGCTAAGGGCTTGCCCATTTCGCGTGTAAGATTGGTACAATTTACCTCAAAACGATCTTCCAACAATCTCGCGGCTTTCTCCAGAACTGCCTGCCGGCTATGCGGTGTCATTTTTCGCCATACATTAAAACCCTCCAAACTGCTCTCCAGCGCTCGGTCCAGATCCGACGTTGTCGCATGCGGCACTTGACCAATTTCAGACCCATCAGCAGGACAAATTACCGGCTCACTTTTACCCGCGCCACCAACAACCCAGTCGCCGGCAATTAACATTTTTAATTCTGGATATGACATCAAATTATCTCCATTTATTTTGAGCGCGTTAAATTAGTATTTAGTTTCAAAAAATCTTCACGATTCATGCAGAATCATATCAGCCGCTTTCTCAGCTATCATATAGGTTGGCGCATTAGTATTTGCCGAAGTGATTAACGGCATTATTGATGCGTCAACAACCCTCAAACCCCTGACACCGTTAACTTTCAGGCTAGGCGCAACAACAGCATGTTTGTCAACGCCCATCCTACATGTTCCAACAGGATGGTAAACTGTACCACCACCCGCACGAATTGCATCAAGGATTTGATCATCACTCTGGATTTTTTTACCAGGAACAATCTCAGTTTGCCAAAGGTCACGGAATTTTGGTTGTTGATAAATTTCCCTGAGAATTTTAATTCCCTCCACCATTGTTTTCTGGTCAAGTTCATCAGATAGGTAATTTGGTTCAATCAGCGGGTCGTCAGTCGGATTTGATGATCTTATTTCAAGTGACCCCCTAGATTTTGGATGACATTGCCAAATTGCAGAAGTAAATCCCGAATAGGTGTGTAACGGTTCACCCGGCTTGTCGACCGACAATGGCATGACAAAAAGCTGCAGATCCGGTTTGGAAGATGGAGCATGACGGGTTCGCATCGCTCCACCAACTTGACCAGCGCCAATTGTCAGCGGTCCCCGTCCCCTCAACGCCCAGCTAAGACCCATTTTTGCCAATTCTATAGGATTTCTGATTTGTTTATTTAACGAATTGTTGGATCCCATTTCAACAACTGTCCGCATCTGATAATGGTCTTGCAGATTTTTGCCAACATTAGGGCTTTCAGCTATAATCTCAACACCGCAGCGCTTCAAAACTGGAGCCGGCCCGATCCCTGAGACCTGGAGAATTTGTGGCGACTGAATAGAGCCGGCGGAGAGTATTACCTCGGATTCAGAAAATAGTTTATGTCTTTTCCCATTGGCAAGCACCTCGACTCCGACAGCAACCTTATCTTTGAATAATACTCGCTCAGTAAACACCTTCGTCATGATAGTCAGGTTTTTACGATGTTGCACTGGCTTTAAAAATGCACTGGCTGAGCTACTTCTCCACCTTGATCCAATTGAGAGATGATATTCACCAACTCCCTCAGTGGTTTCTGCATTGAAATCTGAATTTCGAGGCAAACCATATTGTGTTGCTGCATCTAGCCATGCATTGCAATAAGGGTGGCTGTTTCTCAACTCCGAGACTTGCAGTTCTCCATGATGTCCATGAAATTGTGAGTTGGCTCCGTTAAAACATTCGAATTTTCTAAAATAGGGCAGAACATCGTTGAATGCCCAGCCTGAATTACCAAGAGCTGCCCAGTCATCAAAATCTTTGTGTTGGCCTCGAATAAAAATTAAGCCGTTTATGCTACTGGAACCGCCAATTACGCGTCCCCTTGGCCAGTTAATTGATCGCCCACCCGATCCTACGCTCGGCTCTGTGGCAAAGTGTCGAGATACTTTAGGGTTGTTCATTGTTTTATAGTAGCCAACTGGCAATTTCAGCCAAAAGCCTCCATCCCAATCACCAGCCTCTAGGAGAAGGACACGGTTTGAGACCTTCGCAGACAATCTGTTGGCCAGAAGGCACCCCGCAGACCCTGCGCCCACGATGATATGGGTAAATTTAACTTCGCCAAAGTCCATGATAAATATCTAAACATTCTATTATTATTATGTTAATGTTTTACACGCTGATTGTTTTGTCTGGCAAGCCCTTTCGGTAAAGGATAAATGACATGACAAAGTTCCAACAGAGCAAAGTGAGCCCGTTATCTGCCAAATCAAATACCACAGCTATTAGTGCTGCTGGACCACTACCTTTGTATTATCAGCTTTATGAAACCCTCCGGTCACAAATCCTCGATGGAATTTGGACCAATGGTGATTTCTTTCCTCCCATCACCGTTTTGGCTTCAGAGTTCAACATGGCCACAGTGACCGTTCGCCAAGCGCTAAACTTGTTGCAAAAAGATGGATTAGTTAACTCACAACGTGGACGCGGTACGGTCATCACCTCGTCTTTTACAGCGCCACAACCGTTTCAGCTTGAGTCAACAGTTACTGAAATTCTTGACCTCTATGCTGAAGACAGTCCAGAAGTTGAAACGATTGATGAAGGTGTCCGGATGCCACCCGTCATAGCAAATGATTTCCGTCTTTTTCCTTCTTATTTCTTTATTAAACGGGCGCATATCCGAAATGGTGAACGCTATTGCCTCATAACACTATTTCTAGCCGAATCCATATTCCGCAATAACGAAAATGAGTTTCGTAATAATCTAGCTCTGCCCGTCCTTTTCTCATTGGACAATATTGACATCAAGCGAGCCTGGCAGTCATTAAAACTTGAAAAGGCGGACCATTCGACATCGACAGTCCTAAAGTTGCCCGGTGGTGATCCCATCGCCCATGTAACAAGATATATCACTAATACGATGAATGAACTTGTCTATTTTGCAGATGTTCGATACCGCGCGGACGCCATTCAATACAACATGGAGCTTAAAATATGATCAAAGTCAGCAACCTCGATGTAATGGTTTACCGCTTCCCGCTTACTACACCAGTCCAAACTTCATTTGGTTTAATGCAAGACCGGCCGATGGTGCTAGTTAAGTTGACCAGCGATGAAGGCATTACCGGGTGGGGTGAAATATGGTGTAACTTTCCTAATGTAGGCGCCGAACATCGTGCCCATTTGGTTCGTAGTGTTTTTTCGCCGTTGGTTTTATCAACTGCGCATGAGACTCCCAAATCGGCATTTGATTTTCTGACCAAAGCAACATGGGTTCTTGGCCTACAAACGGGTGAAACTGGGCCGCTGGCGCAATGTATCGCTGGCATTGAGATTGCGTTATCCGATATTTTTGGTAAACAAAAAGGAATGCCATTGTGGAAGCTTTATGGCGGCAAAAAAGGAGATGTTCCGGTTTACGCCAGTGGTATTAATCCGACAAACCCAACCAAAATTGCCAGCACTGCTGTCGAGCTTGGCTATCGTGGGCTTAAATTAAAAATTGGATTTGATAAGAAAAAAGACTGTGAAAACCTTGCTGCTTTGAGACAAATTGCTGGTGATGAGGTAAGACTTATGGCCGATGCCAATCAGGCTTGGGAGCTTGATGAGGCCCTCATCATGTTTGATGCTTTGGCAGAATTCGATCTTGATTGGTTGGAAGAGCCAATCGCCGCTGATCGCCCAAAACAGGAATGGGAAAATTTGAAGCAAACCGCACCAATGCCGATAGCAGCTGGCGAGAATATTCAGGGTGAACAGGAGTTTGCGATCGTCATAAATGAAAATATTCTGAGTGTTATTCAACCCGATCTCGCAAAATGGGGTGGCCTGAGCAAAACCATTCAAATTGCCAGAAGCATTATCGCTTCAGGTAAACGCTATTGTCCCCATTATCTTGGCGGTGGTATTGGACTGATTGCTTCGGCGCATGCGCTTGCAGCTGTTGGCGGAGACGGAATTTTGGAGGTTGATATTAATCCAAACCCCTTACGCACTGAATTGGTTGGTGACATGTTGACAGCAACTCCCGGGGTGGCAAGTCTTGGGCCTATGCCTGGGCTTGGATATGAGCCTGATCTTGCCCCATTGAAAGATTACCACGTGCTGTAAATAGGCAGCCCCAGCAGGGAGCTAACTGTTCAATAGTTATTGGTGAGATATTTCGTTGCTAATCTATTTTTTTATTGACGGCGTTTTAAAACCAAAGCGGCTGAAGGCTTCAGCAGGCGCGTCTAACCGTACCATATTTTGGATAATCAGTTGGCGCATATATTCGGTTTTCACAGGGTCATCGATAGGGATTTCTTGCCTTGGGTCATTTTGCAAATCGAATAGTTGAGACTGCTGATCAGCAAATGGCATGCCTTGCACCTCAACCGGCATGCCATCTTCATCCATCTTTGGCGGCAGCCTTAAAACCGGAACGCCTTTGGTGAAAGAAAACGACGGATGCAGGGTTGCACCCAACAGTTCAGTGATTGAAAAGCGCGTTGTCATTCTAGTTGGCATCAACGTGTATTCAAATAGGTGCTCTGCCGCATCTACAACGGGATAATGAAAATAGCTATAACGCCCATCACAAATATTTATTGCAGCACCAAAATAACCGAAGATCAGGCTGTCTCGCTTGTCCGCGTCTTCGGCTAGGACTTTTATCAAGGACCTGCCAGTAACATCCTTGGGGATGGCTTGCCCTGCAATGTCCAAGATAGTTGGCATAAGATCCGACGTTTGGGTGAGCGAGCAACGACGCGTCCCTCCTTCATCGGCAAAATTGGGATGATAAATCATTAGGGGTATATGCGCTATTTCATCATATACAGGCATTCGGTTCTTTGCCCACCAATCATGTTCACCCAGCAAAAAGCCGTGATCAGTTGTTAAAATCAAAGCTGTGTCCGACCAAAGATCATGCGCATCGAAGAAGTCCAGCAAACGACCGAAATATTCATCCGTCATCGTAACAAGCGCCGAATAATTAGCCCGAAGTTCGGCAATTTCTTCTGGCGTTTCGGTGACACGGTCATAAATTGGCCAGTCCAGAATTGGTCCGTTATAATTTGTTGGATAAAGTTCTCGAAATCTAGATGGCGCGTGAAACGGTTCATGCGGGTCAAAACACTCAAGCTGTAATAGCCAACTATCCACCCCGTGGTTCTTACACAAAAAATCATTAGCCATTTTGAACAATTGTGGGGCACAATAGTCTTCTTCATTTCTCATATACTTGCGGTTAATCATATAGTTAGTTCGATGATGTTGAACTGGGTGGTACTCTGACCGTAATTTATCAAAGTCAGGCTTAACCTCGGCTTTCCAACGGTCAATGGCTTGGCCACGCACCAGTTCCCAAGAGGAAAAACGCTGATGATAAGTAGCGCCACCATCGGCAAAATAATGATGGTGATCGGTAATCAGGTGGCTGTAGAAACCATTTTGTTTCAGCAATTCGGGGAACGAATCATCAAACGGCTCCAACGGCCCCCAACTGCGATGCAAAAAATGATTTCGGCCTGTATGGAGGTCTCGCCGCGCAGGCATGCATGGTAAACTGCCGACATAATGATTGTCGAAGGTTACTGCGCGCTCTCCAAAACGATTAAAGTTTGGTGTACGCACGACATTAGATCCATAGGGCTCCATCGCGTTACGGTTCAGCGAGTCAAAGAGTACAAAAACAATTTTCATCAGTAGCCCACGCTTCACTCTTTAAAATTGAGTTGATTAGAGTTTTATAACAAATATAGAACAGCTCTTCAGGGGGTCGAGCCTAATTATGACTCACTTCCTCTACTGAATAAATGCAAGCGAGAGCGCGGGAGCATATGCCAAGAGGATTGCAACGCATATCATTGAAAAAACGAATGGCAATGCATGTTTTGCAACATCCATTATTGGTTCACCTGTCACACCGGATATAACGAACAAATTTAACCCAATTGGTGGAGTAACAAAGCCAATACCCAGTGAGGTTACCATCACAATACAAAAGTGGATGTCGTGCATCCCAATTTCCTGCGCAAGGGGAAACAGCACTGGCCCCATCAGCACAATGTTAGGGACGGCTTCCATGACACAGCCAGCAATTATAAAGAGCACGAGCATTAATAGAACAATAATCGCATAACTATCTGTCATTGCCAGCACGTTCTCTATGATCCATTGGGGAATATTCAACGCTCCCAGAGCTTCAGCTAACGGCAATGAGAGCGCAACCGTAGGTAGAATCACCCCATTTACTTTAGCAGAACTGATCAACATTTTTGGAATATCCGACAAAGATATTGTCTTTAAATAAAACCCAACTGCTAACGTCGTTACCACTGCTACAGACGCAGCTTCTGTTGGGGTAAAAACACCAGAATAAATTCCACCCAAAATAATAAAAGGAATTGTTAGCGCAAATCGACCATCCCAAATTGCTTCGACCCACCTAGTAAACGAAAATGCCTTTCCCGCATTCTCATAATTACGGCGACGATTCATAAAAACGTTGGTCAACATTATAGACACGAGAATTAAAGTCCCGGGAATTACAGCAGCAACAAACAAAGTTGCAGTGGAAACACCTAAAACTAATCCGATTACGATATAAGCTATAGATGGCGGTATCAGAATGCCCGTACAGGCGCCAGATGCCACTAATGCCGCAGCGTATGCTCTCGGGTAACCAGACGTCACAAGACGATCAATTGTCATTCTTCCCACAGAGGCACAACCAGCAGCATCGGAACCTGAAATACAGGAAAAGAATCCACATCCAAGGACGGTTGAAGTGCCAAATCCAGAACGGAAGCTTCCTGCCGTAGCCTCCGCAACAGATAACAACTTATTAGATAAGCCAGTCCTAACAAGCGCATCCCCAGTTAAAATAAACAATGGAACGGCTAATAGCGCAAACGCATCCATTCCTTCAAAAAGGGTTTCACCCAAAAGACTAAGTGGGAGGACATCTGTGAAATAAAGTAAAGCGGATACACCTATACCCATAGAGACCCACATGGGGATACCAAGCCCCATTAGGACCACAATTGCAATCAGCGGTAGAGTTATACCCCACGTCCACTCTACATTGGCTCCAATAGTGGTGTAGTACATCGATAGGCCCTAACTAAACATTTTGTCACCTGAATAAACAGGTAAGTTATTTTTTATATTTTTAACATCTAGGTAGACGCGCTGAACAATTCTAACCATTAATAGTGAGAGGCCAAAAGGCACTGCAAAAGTAAACCATGCTTGGCTAACCCGCAGGCCACTGGTCAAAGTTTCAAACTTCATTGTAAGCAAAACACCCTCAGCAGAATAATAGATTGCTAGGGCCGCAAAAACAAAAGTTATGACCTCGCCAGCTATGTAAAAATAAGCTTTCTTCTTCTCAGACAAAAATTGAAAAATAATATCTATTCTAATGTGAGATCGGTCCCGGATAGCCGCTGAAGCACCAAGCCAAACCAAATAAATAAAAGCGTATCTTGCAGTTTCTTCCGCCCATATGGATGAGTAACTGAAAACAAACCGTCGAATCACCTCCACAAACACGATGGCCACAATGTGTGAATAAAGCGCAAACATCAGCCAACGCTCAAAATTCTCATCCAACAATCTCAAAAATTTCATAAGTTTATCCCAAAGCCATTAACAAGCGCCGCCACCAATTGGAGCTTTTCCCGATGGCGGCGCTAAATTTTTTTATATAGAATCAATAATATAACGTGGATTTATTGTTCCAGCTGCTTCACGCAGCTTTTCAAACACATCTAAAGACCCAGCAAACTTAATCTTAAACTGATCGTACTCTGGCCTCTGATGTCCAGCAAGCTCAATAACCTCAGCAAGTGCATCTGCACTTAACTTATGAAATTGCACACCTGATTTCATCATATCTGCTTTTGCATACGACTCTGCTGCCGGCATCTTTGCATATGCCTGACGGGAGGTAACGTCAGATGCATAATCTAACGCCTCACGGACATTTGCTGGCAAATTATTGTACCATTCAAGATTACAACTATAGACTTGGCCTCCATGGACACTATTCGCAAGTGTAATATGAGCGAGAACATCATGAAACTTGGCATTCCAGAGTGCTGTCACGGTAACATCCATGGCGTCAGCGACTCCCTGCTTCATTGCAGAGGCGGTCTCACCCCAAGCAACAGGTGTGGGGCTAGCTCCAAGCAATCTTACAAACTGCTGAAGCATTGGTGAACCGGGAACTCTGAACTTGACCCCCTGCAGATCTGAAGCTTTTAATATTGGGGACATACCTCGGCGGACAGAAAACGTCCGAGCTCCATTTGAAGGATACCAAAGAACTTTAAAGCCTGCTTTAGCCAGTTTTGGGTCAACGGTATCTCTCCAAGTTTGAGAAGTAACCAAACTGACATAACTTTGATTGTCCGCACTCCAATATGGGATGTTAATTAAGTCAACAGGTGGACAAAAAGGAGCAAGATTAGATATTGAGTGCTGGCCAGCCTGGATCACTCCTTTTTGCACTTTGTTGGCAAGAACTTTACCAACACCAAACTTCCTACTATGACCAAGATTAACGTAAATGGCTCCATTCGTAATATTTTGAATGTTTTCTTTGAAGTCTAGCTGCATCGCAGCCATACCACGGGAAGAACCCAAAGTTGATTGAGTCCCAATTATCATCTCATGTTTTGCTGCGGCCTTGCGCTCTTTTTCTTCTTTAGCAGTAAAGGCTTGCGCCTCATCAGACATGAGAGTTCCAGCACTGGCAGCAACTATAGCCGTTGTAAAACCGTATTTTGCAGAAGCTCTCAAAAACTGCCTTCTCTCGAGTGAATCAGTCCCTAAGCTATCCGTTGATTTAATCTTACTCATGGTTTTCCTCCTTACCATTTTGATTTTGTACCAAAAGGCTTTCTTTAAGCAATGAGCAAACGGAAAAGAACATTATCATTACACCAAACAATAAAAACTCATTTACACCGTTTATAGGTGCAACAATGCTTAGTTTTTTCAAATGCAGATATTTGCCTATTGCTATGTTAGTAAAGAATGCAATCAGAAAAAACATCGAGCACCAGCCAGCAACAGAAGCGATGATACTTTTAGTTCGCGTGTTAATCAAAATACTCCCCCTACCCAACGTCATTGTTTTTCATGATAAAACATAGTTTTAGTTTTTTCTTATATTGCCTAAGTGTCAATAGTTTTCTAATTTTGGTGTGGCTCATATAGGCTGCAAGAACGCAAAAATGCCGGGTTTTGCGTGAGGAAATTGAAGGAATAAAAAAATGAAAATGGTGTTTGTACTATTTGACTCTTTGGTAAAAAAGGCGATGGGTTGCTATGGTGGTAGCCATATTAAAACACCAAATTTTGACAACTTTTCAAAGCGCGCTGTCACTTTTGAAAATCATTACGTAGGCAGCTTACCATGCATGCCTGCTCGTCGTGATTTACACACTGGCCGCTTAAATTTTTTACACCGCAGCTGGGGGCCCCTTGAGCCTTTTGACGATTCATTTTCAGAAATTTTGAGAAAATCAGGAACCCACACACATCTGATCACTGATCATTATCACTACTTTGAAGACGGTGGTTCCACTTATCACAACCGATACACTACCTGGGATTTCATTCGAGGTCAGGAATGGGATAAATGGAAAGCAATGGTGCAACCACCCCTTGATCGATTTAAAGAAAAATATCACCCCATCCAGCATCCAACTCACGATAAAGATCCATATTCCGACGGCCGGCTACAGGGAATGATAAATCGTGAGGCCTACAAAGAAGAGCATGAGTATTGTTGCCCAAAATCTTTTGAATCCGCTTTCAGCTTTCTAGACGAAAATTGCAATCAGGATAATTGGCTTTTGCACTTAGAATGTTTTGATCCTCACGAACCTTTCACCGCTCCGGAACGTTTTAAAGAGCGTTACAAGACTGGGTACAAGGGACCAATTTTTGATTGGCCTCGTTATAAACGCGCGGATGCAGATGACATTTTGACCGCTGAAATGAAAGCTAATTATGCGGCTTTGGTAAGCATGTGTGATGAATATTTTGGAAAGTTAATCGCGTATTTTGATGAACATGACCTTTGGAAAGACACAGCACTTCTTCTCACAACCGATCACGGTTTCATGCTAGAGGAGCACGAGTGGTGGGGCAAAAACCGAATGCCTTTCTTTAATGAAATAGCTAATATTCCCCTAATTTTTTACCACCCACATTTTGCTAACCTCTCTGGGTCACGTCAGAAAACACTGACGCAAACCACTGATCTTATGCCAACCATTTTAGAAATGTTTGGTGAAACACCTTCCTCTTTAGTTGAAGGAAAATCCCTTGTCCCCGTGCTCGCTAAAAACAAAAAAATTCGTGAGGCTTTAATGTACGGAATGTTTGGTGCCGGTACTAATGTTACGGACGGAAAATACACCTATTTTAAGTATCCCGATGACATGACAAAAACAGATCTGTTCGACTATACATTGATGCCTATGCGACAAAAATCGCTATACGACGTTGACGTTTTGTCAGAGTCGGAGCTGGTTGACAACTTCTCATTTTCAAAGGGCGCACGCTTACTAAAAATCCCAGCACGTCGCAACGCCAAAGGACAACCAGTCGGTCATCTTGGTCAAGGCGGCGGTTACGAGGACACTCAGACCGTACTTTATAATTTAGAGGAAGATCCAGAGCAAAACCACCCTTTCCGAGATCAAAAGATTGAAAGTAGGATGACTTTATTACTGAAGAAGCTCATGATTAAAAACGAAGCGCCGCCAGAAGCATTTATCAGGCTTAAGATTTAAATAAATAGCGAGATCAAGTAGATGAAAAAACCAAATTTCCTTTTTATAATGGCGGATCAACTGGCTGCACCAGCACTGGCTCCCTACGGTGACAAAAATGTAATATCTCCTGCGATTAATGCATTGGCAGAAGAAGGCGTCGTTTTTGAAAATGCCTATTGCAATTTTCCAATATGCGGTCCATCGAGAGCGTCCATGCATGCGGGACGGCTACCATTTTCTATTGGCATGCATGATAATGCTTCTGAATTTATGGCGTCTATCCCAACCTTTGCGCACTATCTCCGAGATCTCAATTATAGGGTAGAATTGAGCGGCAAGATGCATTTTGTCGGTCCTGACCAATACCATGGCTATCACACGAGGCACACAACTGAAATTTACCCTGCTAACTTTGCTTGGACCGTCGATTGGTCCAAAGGAAGAGAATTTAGGCCAACTAATTTGACAATGGCTCCAGTCATTGAGAGCGGATCTTGTATACGCACTCTGCAAATGGATTACGATGATGAAGTTGCCTACAATGGCACCCAAGCAATCTATGACCTTGCACGCCAAAAAACAGACCAACCTTGGATGCTTACGGTATCCTTCACTCACCCACACTCTCCATTCGTGATTTCAGATGAGTTCTGGGACCTTTATAAACACGAAGATATTCCTTTGCCAACAGTGCCCCCAATAGCCGTCGAAGCGATGGATCACTTGAGTCGGAACCTTCACTATTGCCAGGGGCGGCATGAGTTCACTGTGACAGATGAGCATCGGAGAAATGCCAAACATGCCTATTATGGCATGATATCCTACATCGACAGAAAGATTGGTGCACTTCGTGACGCTTTGACAAACTGTGGTATGGCTGACGACACTGTTATTATTTTTGCTGCGGATCACGGTGAAATGATGGGAGAGCGCGGGATGTGGTATAAACAGCATTTTTTTGAATGGGCTGCGCACGTTCCCCTTATATTTCATGCCCCAAGTCGTTGGTCACCATCACGCGTAACTGAGAATTGTTCTTTAATCGATATTATGCCAACACTCCTAGATTTGGCAAATGATAAGCCATTTGTTGAATATGTTGATTCAATTGATGGCAAATCCCTGGTAAATGCGTTGCACAATGACACCTCAAGCCTGAATGACATAGCTATCTCAGAATTTGCAGCCGACGGCTCAACAGGTCCAAGTCGAATGGTAAAAAAAGCAAATCTTAAATATATGGACCTCGAGGGAGAGGAGTCCTTACTATTTGACTTAAAAACGGACCCTCATGAACTTAAGAATTTAATAGCAGAACCGGACTACGCTGAGAGCGCTGCCGAACTCGCGTCAATTTGTGAGGCCGACTGGAGCCGTAAGGAAATCTACGAAACCATATATACGAATCAACGGCGGCGTTTAAAAGTGCATCAAGCTACTGGTGGCGACCAAACCTACGTGAACATAGTGAGACTAAATGATGGGCAACGATACATAAGAAACGATAGCGCTGCAGATACAAAAGCGCGAGCACGCCTGCCATATGTTGAAGGTGCAAAGCCTGATAAAAAATCATAACTGTTTCTATGCTGGAGGGAGTATGCGACGTCCAGAATCATTTTCATTTGGGGTATTTACTGACGCACACATTACAGCAGTTGATGGGGTATCAGACTCCCCATTTAACGTGAATAGTTATTCTAACACTCGCTATCAAGCAGCTATTAAAATGATGAATAGCTTGGGACTGGACTTTGCACTAAACCTCGGAGATATGGTCCATCCGCTACCGCAGTCACCAGAGTATATCACTGCAGCAAAACGTTATTTTGAACTGTCCTCTCAATTAAATTGTGTGCATTATAATATACCGGGCAATCATGACATTGGCGACAAACCCTCCAAATGGGTTCCCGCCGCGGAAATTTCATCCAGTGGGATGGAAATTTATAAATCACAGTTTGGAACAGATCATCAGGCCTTTAGCTACAAAGACTGGCGTTTTATTTTGTTAAATGCAGAGCTTTTCAACAGCAACCTGGCAGAAAATCAAAACCAAAAAGACTGGTTTGTTCAAGAGTTGAAGAAAATTGAAAATGGGCGCGCTTTTGTAGCGTTACATTACCCCCCTTTTCTATATTCCCCTGATGAATTTGACCATTATGATAATTTAGGAAACCCAGATCGTGAGTGGTTTCTTAAAAAAATAAACGATTATAAAGTAACTGCAGTTCTCTCAGGTCACGTGCACAATTTTTGGTTGAATAAATATTCCGATACCAATCTTATAGTCATTCCTTCCACATCCTTTGTACGACAAGATTATGCAGAAATGTATGGAGCCCAATCACCGTTAGAAGGTGGTAGAGACGACATAAACAAGCTCGGATTCATGAAAATTGACATAAGTCATAATACAGCTTCATGGAAATTTTATCGAACATTCGGCGGTGAATACCCAGAGTATATCAATAAACCAGTTACTCATTGCCCCAAAGAGCACAGGAACCCGTCATTTGGTGTTGATTGCCGGTTACCATGGATCACACACCATCAAATCCCGCCTAGCGGCGCACTGGATGAATTTTACCGAAAAGAAACGAGGAATGATTATCCATTTTTAGCACTGTATGAACTGGGAATTAACCGCCTCAGGCTCCCATTAAACGACATTTTTCAAAAAAAAATAAAGCAAAGGTTGATAGACCTCGAACCACTAAGTTTCGAGTATACATTTTATTGTCTAAGCACAAATATTCAGCAGTTACTAGAAATCGACTTTGGCTCAAACAACTGCATTAATTGTTTGGAAATAATTTGGGATGGTGAAGGTGCAGCTACTTTTCAAAAAACACTAGATTTACTGAGAAAAAAATTAGGCTCCAAACTTCTTATTTCTCCGTTACACAAAGGCTTTGGGACAACTGATGATCAAGGCCGGCATCTGCATATCATCAATCACGGCTTTTCAGTAAACGATCTATCAAATGTTAAAGAATTCTTCCCAGATATTTGGAGAGATAGTGGGCTATGGGAGATCATCGATGGAGTTGTATGCGAATTCGATGTCATTGGCGCTAGTGAATTAGATTGGGAAAAAATCAAGGGGTGGGAAGAGGAAAATAATGCTCATTTGCACATTTTGGCTAAAAGCCGACCAATGAGCCCAGCAGATAAGTTAACAGATGAAGAGTTATTTTGTGACAAAATTGCCAATCTCTGGGCGCATGCTTCTGGATCGTCCAAGAACACCACCTTCTTCACAGATTCCTTCGTGGAGATTGACAGGGGGTATTTTCAACGAACTGGGATTACAGATAGGTTAGGCAATCCATTAAAAGCGTGGCATAAAATTATGCGTGCGACATAGTGCTTGTTAAATGGTTCCCTGACCCATCAAAGAGTAAAATCAGTTCAATAAATTTTTAATTTTCAGAAAGAGGAACAGATCAATAACCCAAAAACCGAATATTGTACTGATCATGACCGATCAGCAAAGGGCTGACACAATTAGAGCCTTAGGTAGCCCATGGATGCAAACCCCAAATCTGGACCGACTGGTAAATGAAGGAACATCTTTTACTAATTGCTTTGTTACATCACCTGTTTGTGTTTCGTCGCGTGCCAGCGTCTTTTTAGGTGGTTATCCGCATACAACAAATGTCTATACAAATTTCGAAACATGGGAGCCTAATTGGGTTCAATGGCTTGCCAATGCCGGATATCACTGTGTGAATATTGGTAAGATGCATATCAATCCCTATGATGCAAAAGGTGGGTTTCACCAACGATTCTTTGTAGAAAATAAAGATCGCCCACTTTTCCTCGAAGATCATGAACGCGCGATTTATGATGAATGGGATAAAGCACTAAAAGTACGGAGGCTTGAAAAGCCATCACGATACACACGGGTCAGAGACAATCGTGATGCTTTCCTCAAAAATTTAGGATGCTTCACATGGGAAATCGATGATGACATGCATCCCGATAATTTTGTTGGCAACACGGCAAGCTGGTGGCTTAACGACCGAAAGGCTGAGAGCCCCTTCTTCCTACAAATCGGCTTCCCCGGACCACACCCGCCTTACGATCCTACTGGAGATTTTTTATCAATATATAAAGATACCAAATTTCCGCATCGGGCCGCATCGCAGCGGGAATTGGAAAAGCAGCCCAAAATGCACAAGCAACTGCGTCAAAGCATGATTGATTTTAACATAGACAGTGTCGCATGGCGTGAGAATCTAACTGACGATGATATTCAGCTACTTCACCGTTACTATTCAGCAAATGTTTCAATGATCGACTATCAGGTTGGGCAGATTTTGAGCTCACTAGAACAGCGGGGATATCTTGATAATACGATAGTTATTTTCTGCTCCGACCACGCTGATGCGCTAGGTGAACATGGCCATATTCAAAAATGGACTATGTATGATTGCGTAACCCGAGTTCCGCTAATTGTCTGGTCGCCAAAAACAGTCAAAATGCAGCATCAATGTGCTGATTTGGTGCAACTGATGGATATTGCTCCCACAATTCTAAACTTTGCCAATATTGAGCCCCCTCATAATTGGGAAGCATTGGCATTAAACAAAATGCTGGAAACCGGTTATTGGGACGACCAGAGGCCGGATCATAAACTTCGTGAATATATATATGCTGAGCTTGGCCGCGACCACATCCAGTCCGGCGCCGAATATGTGATTATGCGGCGCGATAAGCAATGGAAGTATGTCATTTATCCCGGAAATGATACTGGAGAATTATATAATATTCAGAATGATCCGCATGAGACTGTAAATCTTTGGAATGATCCCCGATATCTCGGCCAAAGAAAAGAAGCTACCATTGAAATATTATCTTGGTCTAATCTTGGTAATTTTCGGGGCAACCGTCCATTGCCGAAAAAACCCCAAGTTCCGATGAAAATTTAAACAAACCGATAATTAACGAGGACTCGCGTGACACGTAAACCAAATATTCTAATCGTTCAGGCGGATCAATTAACCGCGCTATGTCTCACTGCATATGGAAAGCCGTTTGCCCTCACGCCAAACATTGACAAGATTGCAGCGCAAGGCACTGTCTTTGCCAACACATATTGCAACAGTCCTGTTTGTGGACCGTCACGCGCTGGCATGATGACTGGTCGCATACCCTCAAATGTTGGCGTTTTTGACAATGCTGGTGAATTTCTGTCATCTGAGCCAACCTTTGCGCATTATCTTCGAGCACTAGGCTATCAGACAACATTATGTGGCAAGATGCATTTTGTTGGACCAGACCAGCTTCATGGTTTCGAGCGCAGACTGACAACCGACATTTACCCATCTGATTATGGCTGGACGGCTGACTGGTCACAGATTGAAGAAGAATACTCACCATCTCGCATGAGCCTTCATAGCGTTGTTGAGGCGGGGTTATGCGATCGTAGCTTACAGATTGATTATGATGAACATGTGGCAAACACCGCTAGACAGGAAATCTTTGATCTGGCCCGATCAAGTGACAAACGCCCCTTCTTGCTGCATGTATCCTTTACACATCCTCATAACCCATTTGTCACGACCAAAGAGTTCTGGGATCTCTACGATCATCAGAAAATAGTTATGCCAGAGGTTTCTCACATCCCGTATGAGGGCCGCGATCCATGGTCTCAGCGCTATTATATGACAATCCGGCAAGATGAGTTTGATATTACTGACGAGCAATTGCGAAGCGCCCGCCATGCTTATTTTGCCATGACCAGCTATTTTGATAAGCTTGTCGGCGACTTGGTAGATGTACTCAAAACAACCAACCAAATGGATAATACATATGTTTTTGTTATCTCGGATCATGGTGACATGATCGGTGAACGAGGCATGTGGTTCAAATTTAATCCGTTTGAGGGGTCAGTTCGCGTTCCTATGATTGGTATGGGCCCACGGCTGTCATCCGGCCATGTTGAACCTGCATTAACAACCCTCGCCGATCTCTTGCCAACATTCGTTGATATCGCCACTGATGGTAAACCTGGCCCTTATGCCGGGCCGATTGATGGGCGTAGCCTTTTTGATCTACCAGACGCTAATTCCAGTGATGACATCGTCTTTTTTGAATATTGCGGCGAGGGTGTCCATGCTCCAGCACTAATGTGTCGGCAAAAGCATATCAAATATATCTGTTGTGGCGATGATCCAGAAATGATGTTTAACCTTGATGCTGATCCAAACGAACAGGTTAATCTGGCGACTGATCCAGAATACGCCACAACCCTTGCAGAAATGCGTGGGTACATTGGCAATCGCTGGGACGAACCGGATCTAAAAAAGCGCGTCATCAGTTCTCAAAAAAACCGGCTTTTTGTTCAAGACGCAATGAAGCAAGGCATTTTCCCATCGTGGGATTACACACCACCATTTGATGCATCTAGAGCCTATGTGCGCGGGGCTATTGACCCAAACACAACAGCAACAAAGGCACGAAGACGGTTTCCCTTTGTTCCCACCACTAGCCCGCAAAAACCACGCGGCGGATGACAAAATACAGGCCAAACAAACACTGCGCCGATCTGATCCAATTTCTTGAAACTTATTTCAGTTAGAGACATTAGTAACTCAGATTGAAATGATGCCCAATATATTGAGTCCGTTCAGTATAATTTGAATAGCAATCGCAGCCAGTAGAATGCCAACTAAGCGAGACATAACGGTTGAAATAGTTAAGTTTATGAACTTCGAGCCCCAAGCAGCCAAATAAAGTAATAAAGCGGAAGCAGCTAAAGCAATAAATATTGAGGATAAATTAATCACTAATTTATCTAATGACGTAAAATCTCCAAAAACCATAATAGACGTGATAGCACCTGGACCTGCAAGAAGTGGTACCCCGAGAGGACTAGAAGAAATCCTTATTAATTCCTCTGCAGAAACCCGATTTTTT